>JAFEDV010000202.1 GCA_018241475.1 Pseudomonadota bacterium
AGCCGAATGTGCAAACTACTTCGAGGCCGCAGGATATGCGCCTAACTGAATGGAATCTGCTCTAGGGGCATTGTCACAGCCGGCGACGCCTAATGTTCTTTCGTGCGGGCCAACAGAGCGCGATCGAACGCCTTGGGCGGCTGAGAAGGTCTATATGCCCGCGTACCACTCGTAGCCGGCCGCATCCTCCCAATAGCCGCCGTTGCCCCCGAAGATGCCTTCAAGCGTCGCAACGGCCCTGATACGCCTTATGTACTTGGCCTGCTTGTAGCCAAGCTGACGTTCGACGCGCAGCCGCAGCGGCGCGCCGTGGCCGACCGCAAGCGGCGCGTCGTTCATCGCATAAGCAAGCATGGTCTGAGGATGGAAGGCGTCGAAGAGATCGATGCTCTCGTAGTACGGGGTCACGCCTGCGGCGGCGGGCTTGAGATCGAAGCATTCGAAGACGATGAAGCGCGCTGCGTGAAGCACGTTGGCGCGAGCCAGCACAAGATGCAGCGGAACGCCCGTCCATTTTCCGATGGCGCTCCAGCCCTCGACGCAATCGTGCCGGGTGATTTGGCTGCGCGAAGGCAGCAGCATGAGCTGCGCCAGCGAGAGCGATTGTGGCGAGCCGACCAGTCCGTCGACGATCAGCCGGTAGTTGCTGAAATTGGCTTCGCGTAGAGCCACGTATTCCGCGTTCTGCGGGTTGACTGATCCGTTGAGACGGAAAGTCGGCGATATTTGCGCTGGAGAGAACTCGCGGGCCAGGCGCTGCCCCGAAAGCAGCGCGCGCTGCAGTCCGAAAGAAAGCGACTCCGCCGACCGGACAAGTCTGCGCGCGCCCGGCGCGCTCACCACGGCGTCGCAGCCCGAAAGCAACAGCCCCCCGAAGCCGCCCACGCCTGCGCGCAGTGCGGTCCGCCGATTGATCCGCAACCGGCTCATGTCCGCTTCTCCGGCTTCACCTCGTACCAGCCCGTGATCATCGATCGTATTTCGTTCCAGGCCCCGACCAGGAAGATCTCGAAAAGGTGCACGGCGACGAATACGACGATAGACGAGGCGACCAGGAAATGAATGGTCCGCGCCGATTGGCGGCCGCCGAAAAGATCGACCAACACCGGAAAAGCGGCGTCCACCGCCGGCGACATCGTCAGCCCGGTCAGCACCATGAGTGGGATCAGGCCGAAGATCACCGCAAGATAGGCGAGCTTCTGCACGGTATTGTAGCGCTTCGATTCCTCGCCGCGCGGCACGTGAAGTTTGATGTGCGCCCAGATGTCTGAGGCGAGATGCTTGATGCTCAGCTCCTCGCGCCGCAGCGACAGATCGCGCTGTATGTGTCGTGCGATGAACGATATGAAGAGATAGGCTAGGCCATTGGAGACTAGCAGCCACGCAAAAAAGAAGTGGTAGTTGCGACCGGTTGCGAGATCGCGCGAGCTGGGGAGCGTCAGCCAACCGGGAAAGCCTCGACCCTGGCGATGGCCGTCGTAATCGGACGCGCCGAGAAAGCCCGTGGTGTTGAACGCCAAACTGCCGACCCGCGTCACGCCGGTCGGCTGTCCACTGGCGTCCGCCTGCGTTTCGATCGCGATCACCGGCCGGTCGAAGTTCGCGCCATATTGCCCCCAGTAGAGTCGCGGATGCGCATTGAAGATTTGCAGCCCGCTGAGCAGCAGGACGAGAATGCAGAGGACATTGACCCAGTGGGTGATGCGGGTCGGCAAAGTGTGGCGGTAGATGCGCTCACGCACGGGTTTGGGCGGGGAGGCCGCCACGCTCTCAGGGCGATCGTCCATCGTCGTCATCGAGAAGGAGCCTCGCCCGCAGCAGCCTTGACCAGCATTCGTTGCGCCCGGCGACGCGGTTACACAACAAGAAACGATCTGGCGAGGGGTCGTCAGTTCAGGCGCTGGCGCGAGGACGGAGCAGGAGCGGCGCATAGGCCGCGGCAAAAACCGCAAATCCACCGCTCCAAGCCACGGCGGCGGCGATGAGCAGAGGCAGGTAGAAACCGGGCAGGAAGGGCGCAATCACCCGTAGCGCCGCGCCGAGGTTGACGAGCAGATAGATGGCGCGCGTGGGGCCGTCTGCAGTCAGGAACTGGCCGGTGTGGCCTCGGGTGGCGCGGGTCATGACCGCGAGCGTCATGACCCCGAAAGCGCCTGCCGTCAGCGCATGAATGCCGACGGCGCTCGCAATGAACTCAGGCGCCAGAATGTGCGCCCCGATGAGCAGCAGCGCCGCCGCGAGCCAAGCGTAGCCGACGTGCAAAATGAGAACGAGCGGCTCCTGACTGGTCGTCCATCCGCGCCAGCGTAAGAGCCGAAATCCCGTCAACACCCCCGCGCACATCAGCAACAGGCCCGCACCGGCGAACGCGGGAGCGGCCACCCAGCTTGCCAGGGCGATTGCGCAGACCGCGAGGACAATCACATCGAAGCGTCCCGCGGGCGCCGGCAGCTTCGCGAACTGGCGCTTGGCCATCCAGTTGCGGGTGAAGCTGGGGACGATGCGTCCGCCGATCAATGCCAGCAGCATGGCGATGACGCCCAGAGCGCCGCGCTCGCCAAAGCTTGCGAGATCGGCGTTAAAGCCGCGAAAGTGTGTAAGAACATTGGCCAGCGCCAACAGGGCGACCATCGCGCTGACCGGCAGATTGCGCAGATTGCGCCCGGCGATCACTTCGCGGGCGACGACGCTGCTCAGCGCGACGAGAAAGGCGCTGTCAACGACGGCGGCCAGCACGCTCGCCGGCGCCGCCAGCATGACGATGCGACCCGCAAGCCACAACGAGAAGAGCGCCATCAGCGGACGTCCTGTCACCGGCAACCTGCCCGTCCAATTGGGAACCGCGGTCAACAGAAATCCGGCGATGACCGCGCTCAGATAGCCAAACAGCATCTCATGGACGTGCCAATCGCGGTTGACCTGCGTGAGCCACCCCCCATAGGCGGCGATCCAAAGCGGTACGGCCAGCGCCGCCCAAATGCCGGCGGCGAAGAAGAACGGCCGAAAGCCCATGCTGAACAGGGCCGCTCCCTCGTAGGCGCGATAGCGCTCGGCAGTCGTCGTCATTTTGAACTCAAACCGCGCCGGAGTGGCGCGACGGCGCATGAGCGTAGGCGTCGAACGCTTGCGCCGCCAAGCGGCAGAATTGACGCGCGTGCGGGGGGATTGTCAGGTGATCGCCATCGACGACCACAAGGCCATTGTCGGCCAGCGCCGCAAGCGCGCCAAGTTCGCGCGCGCAGGCTCTTGCGCCGCCGAGCGGGGTAAGATCGGCGGTGAGGTCGCACATGAGCCGCTCGATGATGTCTCGCCTGGCGCAGTCGTCGGCCGAGAGCCGATGGCCGCGCGCAATCGGGAGCTTCTCGTTTTCGATCGCCTTCGCCCAGGCGCCGGGCTCGTGCAGGTTCTGCGCATAGCCTTGCGGCAGCGTCGAGATCGCCGAAGGGCCGAATCCAAGGATGACGCCAGTGCTGTTGGCGACGTAGCCCTGAAAA
>JAFEDV010000203.1 GCA_018241475.1 Pseudomonadota bacterium
CGAAGCGCCGCAACGCCAAGCAGCAGGCGCTGCCGGACGAGGACCAGTTCTCCGATCTCGAAGACGCCGAAGCCACTATCGCCGAACGTCTCGACAACGCCGATTACCGCGACGATGTCCTGCGGCTCCTGTTTGTCTGCTGCCATCCCGAGCTTCCCGCCACGCAGCAGATCGCGCTGGCGCTTCGGATCGTTTCCGGTCTCTCGGTCGCGCAGATCGCGCGCGCGTTCCTCGTTGGCGAGGCGGCGATGGAGCAGCGCATCACCCGCGCCAAGCGCCGCATCGCCGAAGCCGGCGTGCCATTCGAGACCCCCACGGCGCCGGAGCGCAGCCAACGCCTCGCGGCGGTGGCGGCCATGCTTTATCTCGTCTTCAACGAGGGCTATTCCGCCAGCGGCGATGAGGCCGCGATGCGCGCGCCGCTCTGCGACGAAGCCATCCGCCTCACCCGAATGCTGCTCGGCCTCTTCTCGGCCGAGCCCGAGATCATGGGCCTGCTCGCATTGATGCTGCTGCAGCATTCCCGCAGCGCCGCCCGCTTCGACGTTAACGGCGACATCGTCCTGCTCGAAGACCAGAACCGCTCGCTCTGGAACGGCGACAAGATCGCTGAAGGCCTGGCGCTGGTCGACAAGGCCATCCGCCACCAGCGCCGCGGTCCCTACCAGATCCAGGCCGCCATTGCTGCGCTGCATTCGCGCGCGCCGACATTCGCCGAAACCGATTGGGCGCAGATCGAGTTGCTCTATGCCGCGCTCGAACAGCTGCAGCCCTCGCCGGTGATCACGCTCAATCGCGCGGTCGCTGTCTCGAAAGTGCGCGGCGCGCAGGCGGGGCTCGACATGATCGAGCCGCTCGCCGATCGCCTAGGGAACTATTTCCACTTCCATGGCGTGCGCGGCGCGCTGCTGCGCGAGCTCAAGCGCGACGCTGACGCACGCGACGCCTTCAATCGCGCTATCGCGCTCGCCAATTCCCCTGCCGAAGCCGCTCACATCCGCATGCACCTGGACAAGCTGCAGGCGGGTGCACGGGCATAACCGGGCCCTATTCAGGATCGCCCTTCTTGCGCCCGCCGCGCCCAATGGTCAGCGCCTTGATCACGCCGCGAAACGTGCGCGTCTCCTGGCCAGTCAAGTGCGCGCGCAGGAACATCGAGCGCAGATTGCGCTTCATCAGCGGCGCCTTGTCCAGTGGATGAAAGAAACGGCCGCGCTCGAGTTCGCTCTCAAGATGCTGAAACATCGTCTCGAGTTCCTCCTGCGTGGCTGGCGGGCTCTGCGCATCGCGAAACCAGGCCGGCACGCTCTCGCCTTGGCGCGCTTCGGCGTAGGCAAACGCAAACACCGACACCGCATTGGCCAAATTGAGGGAAGCAAACGCTGGATTGACCGGCAGCGTAAGGATCGCGTCGGCGCGCGCGATCTCATCGCTTTCCAGGCCCGCCGCTTCCGGCCCGAACATCACCAGCGGCCGCTCGCCTGCGGCGATCGCCGCGCGCAGTTTCTCCGCGGCCTCGCGCGGGCCCCAGACCGGCTTTTCCATGCCGCGCGGCCGCGCGGTCGCCGCGAGCACCAAGGTCGTGTCGGCCAGCGCATCCTCCAGCCGCCATTCCACCCGCGCGGCCTTGAGCACTTTGTCGGCGCCGACCGCCACCACCTCGGCCTTGGGGTTCGGCCATGCGTCGCGCGGCGCCACCAGCCGCAGCTGCACGAGCCCGAAGTTCAGCATCGAGCGTGCGGCCGCCCCGATGTTCTCGCCCATCTGCGGGCGCACCAGGCAGATCGCCGGCCATTCTTCCTCGATCGGGGGCGGCATGTTTCGCGCGCGGGTCACCGGGGGGACA
>JAFEDV010000204.1 GCA_018241475.1 Pseudomonadota bacterium
ATTTTCCCTCGATGCCTTCGGATGGATTTGAAACCAAGTTCGAGATCGAGCCGACCGAGCTCGGCCGTCTGATCGACAAGACCCGCTTCGCCATCTCCACCGAAGAGACCCGCTATTATCTCAACGGCATCTTCCTGCACACCGTCGCGGAGGGTTCCGCCGCCAAACTGCGCGCGGTGGCCACCGACGGTCACCGCCTGGCGCTCGCGGACGCAACGGCGCCGAAAGGCGCGACCGGCATGCCGGGCGTGATCGTTCCGCGCAAGACCATCAACGAACTGAAGCGCCTGCTCGACGATGCGGCGGACATGGTCGAGATCGCGGTCTCGACGCAGAAGATCCGATTCGCGCTCGGCGATGCGGTGCTGACCTCCAAGCTGATTGACGGGTCCTTCCCGGAATACGCGCGCGTCATTCCGAAATCGAACGCCAAGAAGCTGAAGCTCGACAACAAGGCCTTCGCCGAAGCGGTCGATCGCGTGGCCACCGTCTCGGCTGAGCGCTCGCGCTCGGTGCGGCTGGCGCTCGACAAGGACAAGCTCACGCTCACGGTGAACAATCCCGACGCCGGCGTCGCCACCGAGGACTTGCCTGCCGACTACCGCGACGATCCCATGGAGATCGGCTTCAACGCGCGCTATCTGCTCGATGTCGCCCAGCAGATCGAAGGCGAAGAGGCGCTGTTCGAACTGGCCGATTCCGGCTCGCCCACGCTCGTTCGCGATGAAGCCGACGAGCAGGCGCTTTACGTGCTGATGCCGCTGCGCGTGTGACGCGCTGTTGTCCTTCTCCCCATGTGGGAGAAGGTGTCCCGAGCGCAGCTCGGGACGGATGAGGGGTGAGGCACTACTTTCTGCAACGGATGCGCCTGTACCCCTCACCCGGCGTTCGCTTCGCTCACGCCATTCTCTCCCACAAGGGGAGAGGGACGTGACTCACCACCTCTCTATCTCCCGCCTCACGCTTACCGACTTTCGCAACCACGCGAGCCTCGATCTTGGGCTAGATTCGCGGCCCGTGTGCCTGTTCGGCGCTAACGGCGCGGGCAAGACCAACATCCTTGAAGCGCTCACCATGCTTGCGCCCGGGCGCGGCCTGCGCGGCGCTGCGCCGCTCGAACTCGCGCGCGATGGCGGCGAGGGGCGCGCGCAATTGTGGGCGGTGTCGGCGCGCGTGATGAACGATGGCGAGGAAACCACGATCGGCGTCGGCGCCGAGCGCACGCCCGATGGCGGCGTTAAGCGCTCGACGCGCCGCGATGGCGCGCCGGCAACTGCCTCCGATCTCGCCGAAGCCGCGCGCATGACCTGGCTCACGCCAGCCATGGATCGCTTGTGGTCTGGCCCGGCGGGCGATCGTCGCCGCTTTTTCGATCGGCTGACTCTTTCTCGCGCCTCCCAGCACGGCCAGGCGGCGGCCGCCTACGAACGCGCCATGCGCGAGCGCCAGCGTCTGCTTGCCGAGCGTATCTTCGACGATGCCTGGCTGCGCGGCCTGGAGCGGGAGATGTCCGCGCATGGAGCGGCCATCGCCGCGGCGCGGGTGGAGACGCTGGAGCGGCTGCAGAGCGCCATCGATGCGCGCCCCGACGGCGCCTTCCCGAAGGCCGTGCTGGCGCTTGAAGGTTCGCTCGAAGCCCGCTTCGAAACCGGCGCCAAGAGCGCCGACGTGGAGGAGGATTTCGCCAGATTGCTGCACGAGATGCGCGCCCGCGACGCCGCCGCCGGGCGCGCGCTCGACGGCCCCCATCGCAGCGATCTCAAGGCGCGTCACGCCGCCAAGAACATGGACGCCGACCAATGCTCGACCGGCGAGCAGAAGGCGCTGCTCTTAGGGCTGACGCTGGCGCAGGCGCGGGCGCTGGCCAACGATCCCGGCGCCGGCCCCTCGCTCATCCTTGTCGACGAAGCCGCCGCGCACTTGGATTCGGTGCGCCGCGCCGCGTTGTTCGAGGAATTGCTCGCCAATCCGGGACAAGCTTGGCTGACGGGAACCGACGAAAACCTGTTCGACGCCTTCGGCGCGCGCGCGCAGATGTTCGAAGTGCGCGATGGGCGGGTGCACTCGGCGCGGCAAAATCAGTGACACACACGCACGGCCCCAGGCGATGAAAGTCCCGTCGGCTGTCGCAATGCGGTGTGTCACTGATTTTGCTGATTTGGACCGCCGGCGTCCTCGCCGCCGGGGTTGCAGCTTGCGCGTGCATCCGTAAACTTACGACGGGACGGGGACCTCGTGGCGCAAC
>JAFEDV010000205.1 GCA_018241475.1 Pseudomonadota bacterium
CAAATTCCTGACGCGCGCCGGCTGCATCGTTGTCGGCGCGCAGGACGGGGAGGAGGCGGTCGCCGCGGCGGCGGCGGCGGCGTTCGATCTCATCCTGCTCGACATCCGCATGCCGCGCATCGACGGCGTCGAAGCCGCCGAGCGCATCCGAGCCGGCGCCGGTCCATCGGCGCGCGCGCCGATGGTGGCGCTGACTGCTGACGCCGGCGACGAGGAGCGCATGCGCGCCATGCGCGCCGGCATGGACGACTTCCTCACCAAACCGATCGACGCCAGTCGCCTGCTTGCCGTCGCAGCACGCTTTACGCCGCGCACAAACGACGCCAGTCTCGCCTGATCATACGACGAGGCCTTGCCATGATTGACACCGCCGCGCCGCGAAAGACTTTCGCCACACGCTGGAGCGCCATTGCCGCGTTGTTCCGGCGGCGCGAGACATTGGCGATGCTGGGATTGGGGTTCGCCAGCGGCTTGCCCTTGCTGCTCATTCTTTCGACGCTTTCCGTATGGTTGCGCCAGGGCGGCATTAGCCGCTCCGACATCGGACTGCTGGCGTTTGCGCTCCTGGCGTATTCGCTGAAACCGTTTTGGGCGCCTTTGGTTGACCGCTTTCGCCTGCCGGTGCTGCATCGCCTGTTGGGCCAGCGCCGCTCGTGGATGTTGCTTGCGCAATGCTTCATTGCGTTTGCCATCGCGGCGATGGCGCTCGGCAACCCGCAAGTCGATGTCGCGCGCCTGGCGATCTTTGCGGTTGTGCTCGCCTTCTCGTCAGCGACGCTCGATATCGCCGTCGATGCCTGGCGGGTTGAGAGCGGCTCGAGCGCCGAGCAGGGCGCCTTGGCGTCGGCGACTCAGATCGGCTATCGCATCGCCAATCTGATGGCGGGCGCCATGGCGCTCTATCTCGTCGAAATCTTCTCGCACGGCGCCGATCCGCATGCTGATTGGCCGATCGTCAACACGGCCTGGCAATACGCTTACTGGGCGATGGCGGGCCTCACATTGGTGGGCTTCGCCGCGATCATGTTTGCACCCGAGCCAGCGGCAAGCCGCACGCGCAAGCCGTTGCGCGGCATCAGCGCGCTGATCGAGCCGCTGGGCGAGTTCTTTGCACGCGAGCGCGATAGTTGGCCCATCGTGCTGACATTCATCTTCATTGCGCAGATTTCGCTTTACGCGATGGGGCCGATGGCCAACCCGATGTATGTCGATACCGGCTACACGCCTGCCGAGATCGCGACCGCCACCGAGGTAATCGGCGTGATCTTCACGAGTGTCGGCACGATTGCCGGCGGCCTGGCGGTTGCGCGATACGGCGTGGCGAATATGCTGGCGCTCGCAGTGGCGTCACTGTCGCTGCCGACCGTGGCGCTGGCGTGGGTCGCGATCTCGCCACACGAATTCGGGCGTCTCGCCACCGCGATCGCGTTCGACAATTTCGCCAACGGCTTTGGAGGCACTGTCTTCATCGCTTATCTCACTGCCTACACGAATCCGGCGCACGCGGCGACGCAATACGCATTGCTGGCCGCATGGTTGCAATTGCCTGGACGGTTCGTCGGGCCATTCACCGGCATGTTCATCGATCATCTCGAACCGCAATTCGGGTCAGCCGGCGCGAATGCGGTGTTCTTTACCGGCACTGCTCTTATCGGCGTGCCCGCAATTCTGCTTGCAATCTGGTGCGCGGCTTTGTTGCGAAAGAAGGAAGCCGCAACTGCGCCTGCGGCGCCGGCCTAATTGCGGCGAACGGCGCGAGCGCCTTCACGTTTCCGCGATTTGATTGACGAGGAAATCCCGTATTCGCTTAGACTTGTGGGGAGAGTAGGGAGGAACCCATGCGAAAGTTGCTATTCGGCGTCGCCATCCTGGTCGGGGCCTATGCCGCGGCGCCGATTTCGCTTGCGGATACGCAAACGAGCGCCGGCGGCGGAATTGAGCGCGGCCAGCACTCCTACGCGTTCAGGTGCCCGAACAATCTGCTGCGCATCATGTTCGACGGCGACCGCAATATTGCGGAAATTCATCGGTTTGGGCGCGCGACGGTAAGGCTGACCGCGCAAGCCCCGTCCGGCAGCGAGTTTCATTTTGCCAACGCGACCTACGATTTGCAGGGCACGTTGGCGGAAGTGCGCTTCCGTGTCGGTCAAGGCGAAGCGGTGCGCTGTCCGCGCGGGAGCCTCAACGGCTAGCCGGTTTCGTCAGTTTGTGTGCGACGCGGCTCTAGCGTCCGGACTTGCGGGCTTCGCTGGCTTCGCCGGCCTGGAATGCGGCGAGCGCCGCGAAAGTGACGATGTCCGAAACCGTCGCGCCGATCGGCGCGATCTGGATCGGTTTCGAGAGGCCAGTCAGCACCGGACCGATGACAGTGGCGCCGCCCGCGGCAGCCAGGAGGTTGGTGGCGATCGAGGCGGAGTGGAGCGCCGGCATCACCAGTACGTTGGCGGCGTCGGTGAGGCGCGCGAACGGATAGAGTTCGCGCATATTGTGGTTAAGCGCGACATCGGCGTTCATCTCGCCTTCGTATTCGAAATTGGCGTTGCCGCCGCGGTCGAGGATTGTGATGGCTTCGCGGATCTTTTCCGACCGCTCCATTTCCGGATTGCCGAAGTTCGAGTGCGACAATAGGGCGACGCGCGCGTGCGCGCCGAATTGGCGCGTGAACCGCGCGGCCTGCAGTGTAATTTCCGAGAGCTCCTGCGCATTGGGGAATTCGGTGACGGCGGTGTCGGCGATGAAGAGCGTGCGTCCGCGCGACAGCACGATGGTGACGCCAATCAACCGGGCGCCGCGCACCGGATCGACCACGGTGCGGATGTCCTTGAGCGCCGTGGCGTAGTTGCGGGTGACCCCGGTGACCATGCCGTCGGCGTGGCCGAGCGCGACAAGGCAAGCGCCGAACACGTTGCGATCCTGGTTGACCAGTCGCTGGGCGTCGCGCTGGATCATGCCGCAGCGCTGCTGGCGCTCGGAAACGGAATCGGCGTAGGCGGCGGCGTGCGCGGCGGGGCGCGCACTGAGGATCGTGAGC
>JAFEDV010000206.1 GCA_018241475.1 Pseudomonadota bacterium
AACAGGACAGCGCTTACATTGGGGATCGTGTTCTTGATCGAGAGCCCCTCGCGCACCTCCTCGCAGCCATCGCTTAGGAAGGCGCGGGTCCATTTCACCGACGACACGTCGCGCACATAGTCGAGGTAGTCTGCGGAGGTGACGCGTCCCTCCCGGTCGGCTTGCTGGGATTGCGTCATCGAAAGCACGATGTCGTTTCGCTGAAACGCTTTCGCGGCGGTCTCCAGGAATCGCGGATCCGCCCAATCGTCTGCCTCGGCGATCCAGACGATATCGCCCTGTGCGAGCTCCGCGCCGCGGCGCCATTGCGCGAACACATCACCGCTGTTCTCGTCGTTGCGGACGATTCGCCAATTGATCGGCGCATCTGCAAGAACGCGCTCGGCGACAGCGACGCTGTCGTCGCTGGAGCAATCGTCGAGAAAGATGATTTCGCGAGGCGCAAGCGTCTGATTGACGATGCTTTCTAGCCTCTGCTTCAGATGCCGCGCATAGTTGTAGTTCGGCACCACCACTGAGATGCTTGGAAGGCCAAGGCCCAGCAAGTCGGTCAGTTCGCCGACATAGCTCGCGAAGCCGAAGCGCTCGCGGACGACGTCTCGCCCGCGCTCGCCGGCGGCGATGGCCGCCGCCCGGTTCTCGATCCACTCACCCGCAGCGGCGACAAAGCTGCTGGCGTCGGCATTGGCGATCACCTTGATGCAGCCGTCGCGCTCCAGCTCTTCGATGCCGCCGGTCCCGCGCACCGTGATTATCGGCGTCGCCGCCGCAAGTGCTTCAAGGGCCGTTGAAGGGTAGGGGTCTTCGCGAGAACTCAAGGCATAAGCGTCGGCGGCGGCGTAGAAGTCGGACGTGTCATCCTCGAACCCGGGAAGATGGAGGTTGCAATGCCGGTCGGCCGCGGCCTTGGTCTTGAGTTTCTGAAATTCGGGGGCGAGCGCGCCGAGCCACACGAAATGCACATGCGGCCAGCGCTTCGCCGCAGCTGCGGCCCAGGTTGCAAAGATGTCCATCCCTTTTCGTGCGTCGCCATAGCCAACGCCGAGCACGATCCTCGCATCGCTGGGCAGGCCCAATCGCCGGGTGATGCGGTCGCGCGCCTCTTCCTTTTTGCTCAGTTCGGCGATGACTCCGGTCTTGTAGAGCCCCTGAGGCAGCACCTTGGCGTTACGCCAGGTGACGCCAAGCGCCTTTGCGTCCTTGTCTCGAACCGTCGCGGAAGCAAATACGAGCGCTTCCGAATGCCGACTGAGATCGACTAGAGCGTTCTCAAGACGCATCTGGTTGATGATTGAAGGAAGTTCGTGAACGAGCCCAATCATTTTCACGCCATGGCGCGCCAGCAGAGGCGCGATCCAGCCCGACGCCGACGAGTTCACGATTGCATGCTGGAAGCCGCGCCGGACGAGAGAACTGACGCTAGCCTCCGCACTCGCATCCTGAGCGGTGCTTGGAGGAATGATGGTTAGCGTGCCTTCCCGTTGGAATTCTGCGGCAAGCGCCCCATCCTCGCC
>JAFEDV010000207.1 GCA_018241475.1 Pseudomonadota bacterium
TAGGGGCCGTCGAGGACCAGGTCCTTTTCTTTGACCAGAGTGGTGGCCGCGGTGGTCGGCATCAGCCGCAGCGAAGGGCCCATTTTCTTCTGCTGGCGGAGCTTGTTGTGGACGACTTCGAGCCGCTCCATCACCGCGTCGTCCTCTTGCTTGGACCAGGACATGACTGCGTTTTCGTTGTTGTAGCAGAGGAAGGCGTAAAGCATCGGAACCTCAGGACCGCTTCATCAAGACGAACGAGTATGCCCCGGCCCGACAGGCGGGTGGAGGAATTTCAGCTCGGCTAGGCCGCCGGCGCATCGCTATAACCTTGAACCAGCCGGATCCAGTTGCCGCAATCCATCGGTATCGGCGAGGCGTTCAGAGCGCCTTCCCGAAATGAGGCATTCGGCGGACGCAGACCATATCAGAGCCTGGCGCCCGGGCCGAATGCGTCTACTGTGACGCGTGGGGTGAGGCGGGATGACGACGTTCGAGTTTGTCAGTGTACTCTTATCGATCGTGGTCTCGCTGGCGTTTGCACATTTGCTGACCGGGATTGCGCGTTTGCTGCGGACGAGGATCGTTCATCCGTCCCTGCCTTATTTCGGCTGGGTCGGCATCTTTCTGTTTGGATGCGTCGATTACTGGTTTTCGCTGTGGCAGGCGCGGACAATGCCAATGTGGTCGCTGGCTTACGTGCTGTTTTGGCTGGCGTTGGGCGCCATGCTGTATCTGACGGTATGGTTAGTGGTGCCGACGGAGAGATCTGCGGAAGAAGAGCTTGATCTAACCAGATTTCACGAAACGCAACGGCGGAGATTCCTGGGCGCCTACGCGGTTTACACGTCTATGGGTCTGCTTGCGAACTTGTCGATTGGTAGTTTGGAGTCCGCGGCGTTGGTGAGTGCTACGCAGTTGGTTATGATTGGGGCGGCGTACATTTGGCGCGACATGCGGGTGCAGATTGTCGTGATCGGGGGGATGTACGCTCTGACTGCCTGGTATGCGCTGCATTATGTGGCGGCGCTTTGAGGAGTTTGACGGAGGCCGCGAAGGCCCAGTGGCACGGTGACCAATGCGAGGGATCCCGGACATAGAGCGAGATTTGGCGAGCGCCCAGCTTAGGCTTAAGCGCGCGATGAAGGCGTTGGCTCCGAAACACAAGGGTGGTGAGGTCGAAGAGTTTCAGGCGGCCGGTCAGGCGGTCCTCTTGCTCGAACGGGAGTTGAGTGCGGTCAAAGGCGAGCAATATGCGGTGCCGTTAGCGTTTCCGGTCACTTGGGATATCGGCGCACCGCTGCCGCATTTGCTGAAAAGTGACTATCAGTGCTTCGTGATTTTTTACGTCGCCGCTAGTGATCCACAATGGGACGGGCGTACCGCAAAGGTCGTTGATCCTGCGAACGCAGCGCCGGTCCCGCTAGCGCTCGTTGAGTTCGAGCGCTGCATGTCAGCCAAGATGGGTTCACCGAACGACGAAGTCTTTCACGGCCATCCGCTCTATAAGAAGGGGCAAGAAGCCTACACAGCACAAGAAGTTGTCAACTCGAAATGGCTCGCGGAGCTAGAGGCGATCAATAGTGTTCACTCCGGCTACAGTCCGGCTCTATGGCGCGATTTGCATCACTACGTGTTTTGGTTTCACGACTCTACGTTCGAGTGCATCGCGAAATCCTTTGAGGTCGAGCTAAGCAACGTGAGCTTTGGAGCATTGCTCGACCGGGCTATACGCAAGTTCCTAGATTAACTCGCGCGCCCACCAAGTCATGCCCTTCGCCGCCGGTGATTTCGACTGCGAAGATTTCGCCGTCGGCGATTTCTTCTTCGCTGTCGACATAGACGACGCCGTCGATTTCCGGTGCATCCGCTTTGGTGCGGCAGGAATACGCTTCGGCGTCTTCGTCCCAGCCGTCACTGATGACGTCGACGGTTTTGCCGACCATTTGTTGGCCGCGCGCGTCCGCGAGCGCCGTTTGCACTTCCATGAAGCGGTCGTAGCGCTCGTTGACATCGTCTTGATCGACATGATCCGGCAGATCGCGTGAAGGCGCGCCTTCGACGTTTTCGTATTTGAACACGCCGGCGCGATCGATCTCGGCTTCCTCGATGAAATCGAGCAGCGTTTCGAAATCGTCCTCCGTCTCACCCGGAAAGCCGACGATGAAGGACGAACGGATGGTGAGATCGGGGCAGATGCTGCGCCACTTCTTGATGCGATCGAGCACTTTGTCCTGATTGGCTGGACGACGCATAGATTTCAGCAGGCTCGGCGAGGCGTGCTGGAAGGGGATGTCGAGGTAGGGAAGAATCTTGCCTTCGGCCATCAGGCCAACGACTTCGTCGACGTGTGGATATGGGTAGACGTAGTGGAGGCGCGTCCACACGCCGAGTTCGCCGAGCTCTTTGCAGAGATCGTAGAATTTGGCGCGGACCATTCGGTCCTTCCATTTGCTCTCGGCGTATTTGACGTCGACACCGTAGGCCGATGTGTCTTGTGAGATGACCAGCAGTTCCCTCACGCCGGCCTTCACCAGCGACTCCGCTTCTTTCAGCACGGCATTCGCCGGGCGCGAGACGAGATCGCCGCGAATGCTGGGGATGATGCAGAAGCTGCAGCGATTGTTGCAGCCTTCGGAGATTTTCAAATACGCGTAGTGGCGCGGCGTGAGGCGGAAGCCGCCTTCCGGCACCAGATCGACCTTCGGATCGTGCGCCTGCGGCAAGTGCGTGTGCACCGCTGACACAACCGCCTCGTATTGATGCGGCCCCGTCACTTCGAGCACCTTCGGGTGCGTGTCGCGGATCAGCGACTCTTCCTTGCCCAGGCAGCCGGTGACGATGACTTTGCCGTTCTCGCTGATGGCTTCGCCGATCGCGTCGAGGCTCTCGGCCTTGGCGCTATCGAGGAAGCCGCAGGTGTTCACGACGACGAGGTCGGCGCCTTCATAGCTGCCGCTCAGCGCATAACCCTCCGAGCGCAGGCGCGTGATAATGCGCTCGCTGTCGACGAGCGCTTTCGGGCAGCCGAGGCTGACCACGCCGATGGTTGGAGCTTTGGACATGAAGGCGGGGCTTCTAGCGCGGGCGCGCCGGTATCCCAAGCCTCGCGGCTGAAAATGCCGGCGTGAGCCGGTCCGGAAACGGCCAGCGCCCGCGTCCGATTTCGGCGATAGTCTCTGCAGGCACAGGAGGATCAGCCGATGGCCACCGTTCGCCGTGAATTCCACTCGCCGCGATCCGCCGAGGAGGTGTGGAGCGTGCTGAAGCGCTTCGATGCCGTGCATGAACTGGCCAAGGGCTTCGTGACGGCGACCAGAATGGAGTCAAGCGGGGCTCGGGTGGTGACGTTCGCCAACGGCGCGGAGGTGCGCGAATGGCTGGTGAGCGCCGACGACGCCGAGCGGCGCTTGGTTTACGCCATCACCGACAACCCCCGTTATGCGCACTACAACGCCGTCGCCCAGGTGTTCGAGGACGGCGGCGGCAGCCGTTTCGTCTGGACCGTGGATTTTCTGCCCAACGAGATGGCGGGACTACAGGCGGCAGCGATGGACGCCGGTGCGGCCGCCATGGCCAAGGCGCTCGCCTGAGGCCGGCAAGGAAGGCGGGTCGCCGTCCCTTTATGCTGCTGCGAAAGACTTGCAAGAATGCCGGCTGAAGCGGGTGATTTCGTCGCGCGGCAATGTTTCAGGCTGTTTCTTTGGCGGACTCGATCGCGGCCCGGAAGGCGATCGGATTGGCGATGTCGGGCACGATGACGGCGTCGACGCCGGTGCCTTCGATGCGCAGATGACCGTAGCCCAGCAGCCGGCCCATGAAGCTCTGCTCAAGCTGCACGCCCTCGATGTTCTGAAGCGCAATCTCGTTGGTGCGGAGGGTGAAGAGTCCGGTCTTCTCCACGAAGCGGTGCGAAGTGACGGCGATTTCGGTGGTGCTCTGGCGGATCATCATGGCCGCGAAGATCCAGATGCCGATCAGGCACCAGAACAGGAAGATCAGCGCCGCCCAGGCCTTGAGGCTGTACCACCAGTGAAAGTGCGCGCGGGCGATGATGCGCTCGCCCGAACCAAGGGATTGCTCGATGTAGCTCATGGGCGATGACCCCAACTTTGCACTAGGACTCTGCAAAACACCGGTTGCCGGTGGTATAGAGGCGTCATGAACAAGTCGAATCCAGGCAAAAGCAACCGTTCGCTCGGCGCCAAGGCCTACGCTGCAATGGCCGAGGTTGAGGGGCTTCGGCTGAGCAAGGAGGGTGCGGCGCGGCTTGCACGCACCAAAGGCATGAGCCCAGCGAAACGTCGTGCGACGGTCTTGGCGGCCTACATCGCTGACAGGCCAAAGGGGAAATGACCGCCTCTGACGATGAGGCCTTCGACGATCCGTATTGCTATAAGGGCACGTTTGTTCTGAAGAACCGAGCGAACCTAAGGGACGCTCGTCGCCTACAAGCGTTCGAACTGGAAATGTCGGCGTTGCGCGCCGATGAGCCGCTGCCCAGCGGGCGATTTGGACCGGCGCATTACCGCGCGGTCCACCGCCACTTGTTTGGCGATGTCTATCCTTGGGCGGGACAATA
>JAFEDV010000208.1 GCA_018241475.1 Pseudomonadota bacterium
ATAGACCTTCTCAGCCGCCCAAGGCGTTCGATCGCGCTCCGTTGGCCCGCACGAAAGAACATTAGGCGTCGCCGGCTGTGACAATGCCCCTAGGCGCGACCCTCGCGTCCTGCCCCACTCAGCGCCGCGTGGCTTTATCGGTCATTGAGCCGCCGCTCGATGTCGGGCGCCCCTTCGTGCACCAAATCCTTGATCCACACGTCCTTCAGTTTGGCGTTTACAGCGCGCGGCAATGCCGGTTTCAGCAGCCCTGCCGCGCGCGCCGGCGCGCTGATGATGATCTGATCGAACGCATCTGCCTCGGCGTAGGAACCGAGTTGCTGAGCTACTTTCTCCAAAAACGCCCGCTCGTGTGCGACGCGCGGAGGCGTGCGCGCTTCGATGCGATGGCGCGCAGGCCCAACGCTTTCCTGCACCCGCGGCGCTCTTCCCCGTTCCGGCGCGCGCGGAGGCGCTGTCAGGGCCAATTCCGGCCTCTCCACGACGGAACTCCCCGGCGCAAGCCGCTCGAAGAAGCGCGCCGCGTGTGCATCGACGATGACAATCCAGGTTCGCGGAGATTTCATCGGTTCATCCTTTGCACTGGCTATCAGTTGCACAGCTCGCATCAGGCGTCTTGATTCCGGTCAAACGAAACAGCGCGCGTCGGCGCAACGCTCGGAGTGGCGCCGGCCCGTCTTGGCCGACGTTCGCGGATGGGTCGACTTCGGCCGTATTCGAGGCGGCCATGACTATTCAGCCTCTGCGGCGGAGTTGTCTGACCGCAGCGTCCGCGCCTGCCGCATCAACGCCATCACGTCTTCGTCGGTGAGCTGTCGGAAATCGTCATAATAGTAGCCGACGGCGCCGAAATGCGCGGGC
The DNA here is from genome assembly GCA_018241475.1 of Pseudomonadota bacterium. Classification (GTDB taxonomy): domain Bacteria; phylum Pseudomonadota; class Alphaproteobacteria; order Caulobacterales; family Aquidulcibacteraceae; genus Vitreimonas. The sequence goes on from JAFEDV010000208.1 coordinate 862, forward strand.
GCGGCGATGCAGACGAACGCATCCGCCAGCTCCGAGAATTCCGCCACCGCCTCCCGCGGCGCCACTGGGACCGCAACAACGACCCGCGCAGGTCCACGCCGACGCACCGCTTCGACCGCCGCGCGCATGCTGGCGCCTGTCGCGATGCCGTCATCGACGATGATTGCGGTCGCACCGTTCGCCGGCACAGGCGGCGCATTCGAAAGATAGATTGCCCGGCGACGCTCGATCTCCTTCAATGCAAGCTCCGAGGCGGCATCGAATTGCGCCCTGGTCATGCTCGCGGCCTTCATGACTTCGG
>JAFEDV010000209.1 GCA_018241475.1 Pseudomonadota bacterium
TAGCCGAGCTGAAACTCGCGCCCCCAAATATAGGCCTCGGCCGTGTCGTGATGCACGGCGCTCGCCAGGCCGGTGATCGCGCCGTACAACGTCCAAGCGGCGACGAATGCCGCCAATAGCCCAAACACCGCGAGGCCGCGCATCACGCCGTTGCGCGCCAGCCCAATTCTTGGCGTGGCGACGGCGTCTACCATCCCGAACGCACGTCCCATTGCAATGTGAGCCCAAATTCGCGAACAATCGCCGGCAAGAAGCGAAGAAGACTTGCCTCTTGGACCCGGCATTTCCCGATCGGGTCGGCGTGCACATGCGCTCCTGGGTGAACCATGAGCACGCCCCCTTGCCGCATTCCGGCCAGGTCACGGGTCCAAAGCGCAAGCACATCCTCGTGTTGATGGAAGCTTCGAAGACCTCCGAAGCCCGGATTGCATTGCAGGTTGCGGGCGCGAGCGGCGGCGGCGAGGACATCGCTGAGCCGATCGAGGATCAAGCGCTTGGCGCTTCCGCGCGACGAGGACGTTCGGCATTGCCGGATCCAACCTTGAAATCCAACGCGCTCGACGAGACGAAACAGCGCCGCGCGCGCCGCCGGCGCGAGATGCACGTGTTGATGCCCATCGATGAAGTCGGGCTGTGCGCCGGCAATCCGAACATAAGCATCCCACTGGCCCAGGAAGCGCTCGTAAAGCTTGTCCGCAAATTCAATAGATCGATCCAGCGAAAGCCACATCGGCGACACTGGTTCTCGCCCGCCGGCGCTCAATTGCTCAGTGAGATTCAGGTGGAGCCCAATGGACACACTGCGTCCGCGCGCCACGAGTTCTCGTAGCCGCGGGCCATCCGCCTCCCAGGAATCGCCTTCCACCAGGCATGTGGTCGCATTGACGACGCCCGCCTCGAGCAACTCGCGTATGGCGGCGTTCGTCTCGAACGAGTGTCCATAGTCGTCCGCGCAGACGAGGCACTTGGCGAGGTTGTGAGAGCCCATTTCAATCCGCGCGGATGCCAGGACTCGGAGGCGATTCGCGAGAGGAGTTCGCGCGCGACGGGCGAACGATATAGAGCGGGCGGCCAGCGATTTCCTCGCGGATCGTGCCGATGTAAAGGCCCATGAGTCCGAGGCAACTCAATGTTATGCCATTGAGAAACAGAATCAGAATCGAAAGCATTGCGGCGCCCGAGACTTCCAGCCGCAGCGGATCGTGCATCGCGAATTGCTCGATCCACACAAAGCCGCCGGCCAGCAGCGCCAAAAGCGTGATTGCCGCGCCTAGATAGCCGACAAGATACAAGGGCGCGCGGCTGTGCGCGAGAATGGCCGAGAGCGCTGCGCTCGCCAGCCGCGCATAGCCGTAACGCGACTTGCCAGCGCGTGTGCCGGCATCGAAGGGCACGTAGGCCCGATGGAAGCCCAGCCAGTCGATCAGAGATCGGGTAAGACGTTTTTGTTCGGGGAGCCTGCGGAACTCATCGGCGACTGCGCGGTCAATAAGGCGAAAGTCCGTTGCACGCGCCGGCGCTGGCACTTCCGAGATCCGGTTCATGAGGTAGGCAAAACCGCGCGAGGCGACGCGCCGCACAAACCCTTCGCTCGCACGGGGATTGCGGACGCCAACGACAACATCGGCGCCCCTCTCCCACTGCGCCACCAGGCTCGGAATGAGTTCGGGCGGATGCTCAAGATCGGCGTCGATGAGGATGACGGCGTCCCCGGTGGCGTGGGCGATGCCGGCCGAAACGGCCGCCTCCTTGCCGAAATTGCGAGAGAGTTCGACCAGCAGCACCGCTGGGTCCACCTCCGCGAGCGCATTGACGCGCCGCGCAGTGCCGTCCGTGCTGCCGTCATCCACGACAATCAACTCATGCCCGTAGGGCAAGCTGGCGAGGACACGCTTCAACCGCGAATACAGTTCGCCGATGACGCCCTCTTCGTTGAACGCCGCAACGACAATCGAGAGCTTGGCGGCGTGCGCCTCCGTCGGCTGCGAACTCGCCTGGCTGGATGGATAGCGCACGCCTACGGGTGCGCGATATAAGGTGGAGCGGGCTGCGGCGATATGGGAGCGTGCAACATCCGTCATTCTGCCACCAACGGTCGGCTCGCCCGGCTCTGCCGGGAGAGGTTCTCACCAAGAGACGACGCCAGAGCGGAACAACCTCAGCCGCGGCGCAGCGGACGGCTGCAACTGACAGAATTGTCAGCTTGCCATGGCTGATACCGACAGCCCCGCCTCGCCGCTGCTTGCCTTCTACCTCGGCAAGCGGGGGGATCTTGTGCGCTTCTTCACGCTGCGGACATCGTCGCCGGCCGAAGCGGAGGACATTGTCCAGGACATCTATGTGAAGATCGCCAAGCATGCGGAGACGCCGGACAACCCCGCGGCCTATCTCTATCGGCTAGGCGCCAATGTGATGATCGATCGCGCGCGCGCGCGCCGGCGCTCATCTGCGCGCGACGATACCTATTCCAGGGCTTTTCGCGTGGAGACGCCTGCGGGCGAGGTTACCGTGGACGCGCCCGATCCGGATGCCGCCATCGATGCTCGACAGCGTCTGGCGCGCGTCATGGCGGTCGTTGACGCCATGCCGCCCCAGCGCCGGCGGGTGTTTCTCATGCACAAGATCGAGGGCGTGGCCTATGCTGATATCGGCGCGCGCCTGGGAATTTCCCAAAGCGCGGTCGAAAAGCACATGATTGCCGCGCTCAAAAGCCTGGCGGACCAGCGTCCATGAGCGCCGCGGCTTTCTTCGCGCCGGCGACTGAGGTGCCAACCGCTATGCGCCGTCTACCGAGCAGAGACGCCCCTCTGCGCGCCGGAACATCATGAGCCGCAACGACGCCAACGCTGGCCATTCAGAACGCCGCCAAGCCGCAGCGGCTTGGCTCGTACGTCTGGAAAACGACGAGGCCACGGGCGCCGATTGGGCGGCTTTCGAGCGATGGCTGACGGATCCGGAAAACAGGAAGGCGATCGATGAGATCGAGTCCGCCCTGGCTATAGTCGACGACCATCGGTCGGCGTTCGCGGCGCCCTTGCGAACGAAACGCAGCGGCGGCGCACTGCGCACAGGCGTCTTTGCGACCCTTGCAATGGCGGCAGCGGTTCTTCTGTTCGTTGAGTTGCAGCCCGCTCCGGCGCGAACGTTCGATTATGCGGCGCCTTCGAACGCCGTCCGCATTGTTCAGCTGCCTGATGGCGGGACGCTGACGCTCAACCGGAGCGCGGTCGCGCACTTGCAATGGAGCAGCGCCCAGCGCCGCGCCATCCTCATCCGCGGTGAAGCGGCGTTCCGGGTCATACACAACGAGAACGCGCCCTTCACGGTCATCGCCGGACCGATCGAGCTTCGCGACATCGGGACGGAATTCAACGTGCTGCGAACCCCCGGCGCCGTGACGGTGACGGTGCGCGAAGGCGCACTCGACGTCTCCTCGGCGGCGAAAACGCTGAGACTGTCGGCGGGGGATCAAGCGACGGCCGACGGCGGACGTTTGAGCAGTCGTCGCGTTCACGCTGAGGACGCCTTCGCCTGGCGTGATGGGCGCCTCATCTATCGAGACGCGCCCCTGTCTGCTGTCGTAGCCGACCTGAATCGATACGGTGCGACGCCTATAACGATTGCCGACCGAGCCGCTGCCGCGCTGCGCTTCTCCGGCGTCCTGGTCATCGACACGCCGGCGACGATGACCTCGCGGCTTGAGGCTTTCCTTCCGGTGCGTTCTGAGCACAATGCTGCGGGAATTGTGATCAGGAGCCGCTAATCGCCCGGCATTTGGCGCCTCTTATTGCCGCCATTCCAGCGTTCATCAGCGCCGCACCTGCGGCAGCTGATGAATACGTGCGTGTTTCAATCGCCCCGCAACCCCTCGAGGGCGCGCTGGTGGCGTTGGCGACCCAAGCCAACATATCGCTGTCATTGCCGAACGGCGGCGGCTTTGAGGATCGTCAGAGCCCGGGTCTTCATGGTTCTTATAGCGTGGAAGGCGCCTTGAATGCGCTGCTCCGCGGCAGCGGCTATCGCTACGAGCGCGTCGGCGCCGACGCCTATCGCGTCGTGCCGGCTTTGCACGGCGCAATTCCTCCCTCTCGGGCAGAAAGCGACGAGATCATCGTCACCGCCGCACGCGAGTCCACGGAACTTCGCCGCCTGCCGCGCTCGCTTTCGCATATCGACGCGGCGCAGCTGAACCACGCCGGCATCGATGACGACGAACAACTGGGCCGGTTGCTTGGCGGCGTGGCCTTCACCAATCTTGGCGAAGGTCGCGATAAAATCCTCCTGCGCGGCATCTCCGATGGCGCTCTCACCGGCAACGCCCAGTCGTTGGTGAGCCTTTATTTTGGCGACTCGCGCATCACCTATGCGGCGCCCGATCCTGATCTGCTGCTCGTCGACATCGCGTCCGTGGATGTCTTGCGCGGGCCGCAGGGCGCGCTCTACGGCGCCGGCGCCATGGGCGGCGTCCTCCGCATTGAACCAAACCCCGTCGATCTCAGTGATTCTGCGGGCTCGCTGCATGCGCAAACGGAGTTCACTCGCGCCGGCGGGGCCGGCGAGTCCGTCGATCTCATGTACAACGCCCCGATCGTACCCAATCAATTTGGGATTCGCGGCGTTTTCTACGACGAACAAGACGCTGGCTGGGTCGACAATCCTCGGCTCAACGAAAGCAACACCAACCACACACAGAGGCGCGGAGCGAGGCTCCAGGCCATGACGCAACTCGGCGCCCAATGGTCGCTTGCCGGCGCCGCCATCTTGCAGACGATCGACACCAAGGACGCGCAGTATCAGGAGCGCACGCCTGCAGGTCTCGAGCGCACCGCCAATCTGCTCGAGCCGCACGACAACGACTTCTCCCTCTATGGCCTCACATTGCGTGGCGACACGGGTTGGTCCAACCTCACTTCGAGCACCTCCTATGTAACGCACGCGTTGAGCAGCCGCTTCGACGTGACCGGCCAATTTGCGTCACTCGGTCTCGATCCGTCGCGCGCACGCCCGCTCGACGAAGACAATACGCTGCAAATCGTGGTGCACGAGACGCGTCTTTCGTCGCCGGCCAACGCCATGCTCCCGTGGTTTGTCGGGCTTTTCTACTCAGAAGGGGATTTTACGCATGGTCTCGTTGTTCGCGATGGACCCTATGGGGCCTGGCCGGACATCGCCTATCATGAACACCGTGTCGATAGCGTCGATGAAGGCGCTTTGTTCGGCGAGCTAACTTGGCCGATCACTGACAGAATTTCGCTGGCGACCGGCGCCCGCCTGTTCCAGTCCGACATCTCCACGCGGTCGTCAAAGGCTGAACCGCTGCTCGGAATGACGGCAAGCGCTTCGCGTCACCTCGTCGACAGCGGCGTGGCCCCGGACATTCGGCTTTCTTACCAGCCAGCCGATACGATGCTGTTCTTCCTGTCAGCGGCGGAGGGCTATCGCAGCGGCGGCTTCAACACCGGGGGCCCGATCGGCGCGCCCCTTGGGCCCCTGCAGCCTCAAGAGCGCTATAGCGGCGATCACCTTTGGACGTTCGAAGCCGGAGGCCGCATCTCGTTGGCTGGCGGACGTGTGCGCCTTCAGGCCGTCGCTTTTCTCAACGACTGGCGCGACATTCAAACAGACAGCCTTCGCGCCAACGGCCTTACCTATTCGGGCAACGTTGGAGACGCCCGAGCATTTGGGTTCGAGCTCAACGCCCATGCAATGGCGACTGATCATCTCACTGTTGACGCGGACATTCAGATCAATGAGCCCGAATTGACAAGCGTGCGCGCTTCGTTTCCGGAGGCGGCGCACGGCGCCCTGCCCGGTTCGCCCGAATACTCCGCAAGCACGTCGCTGCGCTACGAGAACATGTTCGTGGCCGGCGGGGCGACTTGGACGTGGTTCGCCCAGCTGGATGCCCAATATGTCGGCGACGCGAAATTGGGATTCGGCCAGGGGCCGCGCGTCGGCGGCTACATTCAGACCGACGCTCGCATCGGCCTGTCGACGGCGCATTGGAGCGCCATGCTTTACGCAGACAACTTGACGAACTCCGACGGCCCCACTTTCTCGCCGGGAAATCCCTACCAGCCCGGGCTGACGTTCGAGACCCCGCTCCGCCCGCTCACCGTCGGCATCTCGTTACAAAGAGCCTTCTAGGGCGCGCGCACGCGGGATCGTCGACTTAGCGAAGTTTCCCCGCAAGTGAAATGCCTGAAAACGAAGGGTCGGTTTGGTGGACCTGAGGAGGATCGAACTCCTGACCTCCGCATTGCGAACGCGGCGCTCTCCCAGCTGAGCTACAGGCCCGTTTCCGTTTGGGAGCGGCGATATACGGCCCGGCCCGTCGGCCGGTCAACACCCTGGCCCTGGACGAATCCATCCGGCGCGGTTTAGAGGCTGGCCATGCAGTATCCGGGCGGCCTTCTTGGGATTCTCTTCAGTGTCGCTGCCGCGATTCTCGGCCTCATCGAAGTGGTTCTGCTCGTCTATGTCGTGATCTCCTGGCTTTACGCTTTTGACGTCGTGAGCCGGCGCAACGCCTTCATTGGATCAGTCTGGGAATTCTCGCGCCGCGTCACCGACCCTCTTGTGCGACCGCTGCGGCGCCTGATTCCGCCGATCGCGGGCGTCGATTTGTCGGTGATGGTGCTGCTGTTGATCATCGAACTCACACGCTCACAGATTCTGCCGTGGCTCTATGGCGCGCTGACCGGCCGGGGGCCGATCCTCTGAGCCGGCTTGCCGTCCGGCTCACGCCGTCAGGCGGCGCCGACAGGATAGATGGCTGTGCGACCGACGATGCGGGACGCAGCTATCTCAAGGCGCGCGTGCGCGCGGCGCCTGAAGACGGCAAGGCCAATGCGGCGCTCGAAGTCCTGCTCGCCAAGGCGCTGGGTGTGGCGAAAAGCAAGGTGAGAGTGGTGCGCGGAGCGACCACGCGGCTAAAGGCTGTCGAAATCGAGGGGGTGAGCGAGGCAGAACTCGCCGCCTTCGTGGCGACAACGGAGAAGATATGAGCGGACGCGTCATCGACGGGAAGGCCATCGCCGCCGGCGTGCGCGCCGATGTGGTCGCGGCGGTCAAGACGTTGCCAGAACAGCCGGCGCTTGCGGTCGTGCTGGTGGGCGACGATCCGGCAAGCCAAGTTTATGTGAGCTCAAAGGGTAAAGCGACGATCGAAGCCGGCATGCGTTCGGTTGAAATCCGCCTGCCCAAGGAGACCGGCGAAGCCGATTTGCTTGCGCAGGTCGAAGCGCTGTCACGCGATCCGGCCATTGACGGCATCCTCGTGCAGCTGCCGCTGCCCAAGCACATCAGCGAACAGCATATCCTGGCGGCGATCGATCCGCTGAAGGACGTGGACGGCCTGACGGAAGCAAGCGCCGGTAAACTCCTGCTGGGCAAGCCGGGTCTCAGGCCGTGCACGCCCGTAGGCTGCGTGATCCTCGCAAAGACACAGCGGCCCGATCTGGCCGGCGCCAATGTCGTCGTCATTGGCCGCTCAATCCTTGTCGGCAAGCCTGCCGCCCTGCTTTTCCTCGAACAGAACGCCACCGTAACGCTCGCACATTCAAAGACACGCGACCTGCGCGTGATCTCCCGCGGCGCCGACATTCTCGTTGCCGCCGTTGGCCGACCAGAAATGGTGCGCGGCGACTGGATCCGCCCCGGGGCCATCGTCATCGATGTCGGCACCAATCGGGTGCCGGCGCCCGAAAAGGGCGAAGGCAAGACCAAATTGGTCGGCGACGTGAACTTCAAGGAAGCTATCGAGATCGCGAGCGCAGTCACTCCCTCGCCAGGCGGCGTCGGGCCGATGACCATCGCCTGTCTGTTGCGCAATACCGTGCTTGCGTCGTGCGCGCGCCGCGGCTGGGCCGTCCCCGACGCGCTCAGGGCGTAAACGCCGCTCCGCGAGCCGTTCATATTGCAGGCGCTCAGTGCGACGTTGCCGCCAGGTCGTCGCAGGAGCGCTTGTGTCGCCCCTTACCCCTCGTTTAGCTTCCCGACCACTTCGGTTTGGGAGGATTGGGAACGTGACAGCAACAACCAGTAACGGAGGCGGTAAGGTCACGCCCCCACTCGGGCGCATCTTTCTCCGAAAGAGCGTCGAGCAAATGCACGCCGAACATGCCGGCGGCGAACTGAAGAAGTCGCTTGGCGCGCTCAACCTCATCCTCCTTGGCATCGGCTGCATCATCGGCACAGGCATCTTCGTACTGACCGGCCGCGCCGCCGCCGAATTCGCCGGCCCCGGCATCATGATCTCCTTCGTGATCACCGGCGTGCTCTGCGCGCTGGTGGCGCTCTGCTACTCCGAGCTTGCCGCCGCCATTCCCGTTTCGGGCTCGGCCTATTCGTACAGCTATGCGTCGATGGGCGAGTTCGTCGCCTGGATCATGGGCGTGTTGCTGCTGCTCGAATACGGCGTTGCGGCTTCAACGGTCGCAGTTGGCTGGTCGGGCTACACTTCGAGTCTGCTGAATGACTTGGGCGTTCACATACCGGCGGCGCTTCGAGCAGCGCCGGGCGTGACCGCCGTCGCCTATCCCGGCAACCCCGCCGGGCCAGGCACAATCGACCTCCCGGCGCTCATCGGCATCGTCGCGGTCACGATTCTGTTGGCCCGCGGCGTCACCGAGTCCGCGACCGTCAACAACATCATCGTTGCAATCAAGGTCACGGTCGTGATCAGCTTCATCGTGATCGGCGCCTCGTTTGTGAACACAGCGAACTGGTCGCCGCTCATTCCCGAGCAAGTCTCGCGACATGGCATACCCCTGCCGCCGACCGCCGATGCGTCGCTGAGCGGTCAAATCTGGACAGCGCTCATTAATGTGATGACCGGCCACAGCCGTGATTCCGCGTATGGAATTGGCGGCCTGATCTCCGCCGCCTCGGTGATTTTTTTCGCTTATATCGGTTTTGAGGCCGTTTCGACGGCAGGCGCGGAATCGAAAAACCCGGCGCGAGACATGCCAATCGGCATTCTTGGCTCGCTGGTGATTTGCACGATCCTCTACATCCTAACCTGCGCGGTGCTCGTGGGCGTGATGCCCTATACCGCGCTCAGCCCGACTGATCCCGCTCCCATCGCGACCGCGGTGAACCATATCACCGCGCACAGCCAGACCGACTTGCGATGGTTTTCGTACGTTGTGAAAGTGGGCGCCTTTATGGGCCTTTCGTCGGTGATGCTGGTTCTGCTCTATGGGCAGACGCGCATCTTCTACACAATGGCGCGGGACGGTCTGCTGCCGCCGATCTTCGCCAACGTGAACCCGAAGACCAAGACGCCGATCCTCAACACATTGGTCGTCGGAGCGGTTGCGGCAGGTTTTGCGGGCTTCACCGGCCTCGACTTCCTTGGCGACACCACCAATGTCGGCACACTGGTCGCGTTCATGCTCATCTGCTTCACGGTGATCTATCTGCGGTTCGCGAAGCCAAACCTCAATCGGCCGTTCAAGATGCCCACTTGGCTGATCTGCATCATTGCAGTGCTGGGCGCGGCGATGTGCTTCGTACTGCTCATGTCGCTGATGTCGGAACCAAAGACGCGGAACTTCTTCATTCCGTACGTCACCGTCGGCGTGTTGATCTACTTCGTGTACGGGATTTGGAATTCTAAACTCGGACGCGGCATCGCGGTGAGAGGAACGACGGACGAGCCCAATCCGGCTCAGCCATAGTCGCTCACTGGCAAACAAGCGAGAACGCCGCCCTTCACGGGCGGCGTTTTTGCTTGCCCTTAGTGCAGCCGCACGACGATCA
>JAFEDV010000020.1 GCA_018241475.1 Pseudomonadota bacterium
AAAGATCGAGCCCCTTCTGGTAGAGCGCGATCGCCGTCTCGAATTGCATGCGCGTGTCGGCGGCCTTGGCCATCTGGTCCTCGAGCACGACGGCGTTGCCGTCGATCGTGGTCTCGCTGTCGGGCGCGGTGGTGATGGCGACGCCCGCCGGCCCGCTGGCCCCGCCCGGCGCCATGTGTTGGGGCGATGTGCGCGTCATCTGCAAACCGCCCGCCTGCGCGCCCGCCGACGCCAACGCACGCTCGAACGCGGAGGTGTCCAGATCACGCGGCCGATAGCCGGGCGTCGAAGCGTTGGCGATGTTCTCGGAAATGAGCCGCTGGCGCTCGCTCAACTGATTGAGCCGCGTTCGGAGGAGGCCGAAGAACTGGGTTTGCGATAGGTCCATGCGCCCGACTCACGCGCTGCAAGTTTTGCCCAGTGCAGCAAGTCATGGTTAAGCAGGACTTAACTCGCGCCCGTAACGTTAAGAACTCGTTTACCAAACCGGCTGACGCCGGTGCCGTCCTCCAGAACGGAGCTGCCGGCTTGGACCTGCTGACCTGGGCGCGCGCGCTGTTTGCGCTCATCGCCACACTCGCTTTGATCGGATTGGTCGCCTATGGGGCGCGGCGGCTCAACATGCTGCAGGGCGTGGTGAAGGGGCCGCGCCGACTCAAGATAACGGAAAGCCTGATGATCGATCCGCGCCGCCGGCTGGTGGTGGTTCGCTTCGATGACCGCGAACACCTGCTGCTGCTGTCGCCGGCTGGCGACCGCGCCATCAGCGAAGTCGCCGCCAAGGACACACCGGGGGAGCCAGAGCAGTGAAGCGCGCCATCCTCATTGCGCTGTTCGCGTCGTTGGTCGTGTTCGGCGCCCACGACGCGTGGGCGCAGGCAGCACCCACAGGCGATCCGACGCTCAACATCAATCTGGGCTCCGGCGACGGCCTGACCGCGCGCGTGCTGCAACTCGCGGCGCTCATCACGGTGCTGTCGCTTGCGCCTTCGATCCTGATCATGACGACGAGCTTCGTGCGCATTGTCGTCGTGCTGTCGCTGTTGCGCACAGCCATCGGCCTGCAGCAGGCGCCGCCCAACGTGGTGATCGTGTCGCTGTCGCTCTTCCTCACCGCGTTCGTCATGGAGCCGGTCTGGACCCAGGCCTATGACGCCGGCATCGGGCCCGTCATGCGCAATGAAATGCAGCTGGACGAAGCGTTTCCGCGCATCGCCGAGCCGCTGAAGCGCTTCATGGGCGCTCAGACCCGCGAGGACGACCTGCGTATGTTCATGGACATGGCGCACCTCAATCCGCGTCCGCAGAGCATCGTCGATACGCCGCTCCGCGTGCTTGCGCCGGCCTTCATGGTCTCGGAGCTGAGGCGCGCCTTCGAGATCGGCTTCATGCTGTTCATCCCGTTCCTGATCATCGATCTGGTGGTGTCTTCGCTGCTGATGGCGATGGGGATGATGATGATGCCGCCGGTGACGGTGAGCCTGCCGTTCAAGTTGATCTTCTTCGTGCTGGTGGATGGCTGGAGGCTGGTCGCGGGATCGCTCATAGCAAGCTTCGCAGCGGCGGGCGTGACCCCGCCGCATTAGCTTGCGGCTGAGCGCCTAGCGCTCGATGCCGAGATCGGCCATGAGCAGGGCTTTGAAATCGTCCTTGCGGACGAAAAGCCGGCCCCAGGCCGCGGCAATTGATCTCCAGAACGCCATTCCCTTGGTCCTCAACGTGCTTCTACGTCGGTGGCTGCTCTATGGTTCCAAGCATCACCTGAACCAAAGATGAGAACGATTCGGGGAAATGGATGCTTAGCGCTGAAAGAGAGTCACACTGTGGCGCGCCGGGCACGATTTCGCGCGCGGCGTGCGCGCGCTCGGGCGTTGCCGAAGCGTGAGCAGCTCTTCGATCGCTCGGAAACCGGCTGTTAACCACGAACGGCGTCCCTGGGGCCGTTAGTCGGCAGAAATTGCCGCCTTCGAAAAGCCAGGGAGCGGCCATGAGCGGCGCTGAAGTGCTCGATCTGGGACGCAATGCGATTTGGGTGACCGTGCTCGTTGCGGCCGGGCCGATGCTGGTCGGCCTGGTCGTCGGCCTTATCGTCTCGCTCCTGCAGACGCTGACGCAGATCCAGGAGCAGACACTGGTGTTCGTGCCGAAGATCCTCTCGATCTTCCTGGCCATCCTGCTGTTCCTGCCGATCATGGGCGGGCTGCTGGGCGGCTTCATGCGCCACATCTTCGAGCAGATCGCGCAAACGTGAGGGACGTGCGCTCGTGAACCTCACGCTCTACGGAGTCGACATCTGGAGCACGGCGCTGGTGTTCGCGCGCGTGGGGGCCATGGTCATGCTGCTGCCGGGGTTCGGCGAACCGGCGATCCCGGCCCGCGTGCGGCTGGCGTTCGCGCTGGCCTTGGCCATGGCGATCGCGCCGAACCTGGCGGGACATGTCCCGCAGCCTGCCAGCACCGCCTGGGGCATGGCCGGCCAGGTGGGTCTCGAAACCAGCATCGGCCTCATCTTCGGCGGCGCTGCGCGCATGCTGATGAGCGCGCTCGCTACCGCTGGCCAGATCGCCGGGACCGAAATCGGCATCGCCTTCGCGCAGATCACCGACCCGACCGTCAATCAGTCGGGCCAGATCCTCTCGGTCTTCCTGAGCGTGATGGGCGTCGCGCTCATCTTCGCAACCGGCCTCGACCACATGTTCGTGCAGGGGATCGCCGGTTCTTACGATCTGCTTGCGCCTGGCGCGCGCGCGCCGGTGGGAGACGCCGCGCAGCTCGCGCTCGATACGGTGTCCGCTTCGTTTCGCGTGGGCTTCCAGATCGCCATGCCGGTGATCGCAGCGGGGATGATATTCCGGGTGGGGCTCGGCGTGCTCGCCCGGCTCATCCCGCAAATCCAGGTGTTCTTCGTGGTGCTGCCGCTGCAGGTGATGGGCGGCTTTGCGGTGTTTGCGCTGGGGCTGTCGGCCGGCATGCTGATGTGGCTCGACAGCCTCCAGTCCTATTCGACGTGGTTGAGGTAGCCGTCCATGGCCGCCGACGACGACGAACGCACGGAAGAGCCGACACAGCGAAAGCTGCAGCAGGCGCGCGAGAAGGGCGACATTGTCTACTCGGCCGAAGTCGGCGCCGCGCTTTCGCTGTTGGCCTTGACGGGGATCGTCGCCTTCATGTCTGGGCCGGTGCTCAGTCAGACCGCGCGCGGGTTCATCGCGTTTCTCGCCATGCCGGATCAGTTTTCGACCGATGGCGAGGCGTTGCGCGGCATTGCGCTTGCCGTGATGATCAAAGTGGGCGGCATCTTCAGCCTCGCCGGCCTTGCGCTCGGCGGCGCGGCGCTGGCGTCGCGCTACCTACAGGATCAGCCGACGTTCACCGCGGAGCGGCTGTCGCCTAGGCTCGACAAGCTCAATCCGGCGGAAGGCGTCAAGCGCGTCTTCGGCAAGGCGGCGTTCGCATCGTTCTCCAAGTCGCTGATCAAGCTCCTCGTCGTCGGCGTCTGCCTTGTCTCGGCGCTGTGGCCGAGCGACGCCTCGCTCGAGCGCATTTCGCTGATGGACCCATCGGCGTTGTTGCCGTTCGTGCAGCAACGCGCGGTGTCGCTGATGGTCTCGCTCGTCAGCGCCGCTGCGATCATCGCCGCGGTCGACTACATCTTCACGCGACAGTCCTACATGAACCGCCTGAAGATGAGCCGGCGCGAGATCAAGGAAGAGATGCGCCAGAGCGAAGGCGATCCTCTGGTCAAGGGCAAGCTTCGCCAAGTCCGGATGGAGCGTTCGAAGAGGCGGATGCTCGCGGCCGTGCCGCAAGCCAGCGTCGTCATCACCAACCCCACGCACTACGCGATTGCGCTGCGATATGAACAGGGCGAGACCCCCGCGCCGGTCTGCTTGGCCAAAGGCGTCGACGCAGTCGCGCAACGCATTCGCGAGGTTGCCGAAGAACACAATATTCCGATTGTGGAAAATCCACCGCTGGCGCGCGCGCTTTGGGCGGCTGCTGACCTCGATCAGCCGATTCCGCGGGAACATTACGAAGCCGTGGCGAAGGTCATCGGTTTCGTGATGCGCGCCGCCCGCCGCCGCGGGCGTCCGCGGCGAACGAATCTGTAAAGAGTTGGCCATGGCGGACGGATTGCAGAGCGGCCTTCGTGCTCCACACCCCGAATCGGGTTCAAAGGGAAGCCGGATGACGGATGACGCACACACGCACCCGCGCAGCGGCGGGCGGCTCGACCCGATGCAGCTTGCATTCTGGGCGGCGGTTGCGCTTGGCGTGGCAGCGGCCGGTGTGGCGATCACGTCGGGCCCGTCAGTCGGGCAAGCCGGCGCCATCCTGCTGCTGCTCGTCGTGGCGACGGGCATGGTGCTCTTCCTGTGGATGTCGCGCGGGGCAGGCAAACGTTTCGGTCCGTTTCCCGAGCGCGGCGCGATCGCCGCCGCGGCGTTTGCCTCGGGGCGCACCGATTTTGCCATGATCGACGCGCTCGACGAAGCGGCATTGATCACCGACAGGTCGCTGTCGCCGATCTGCGCCAATGCGGCCTATATCTCGATGAGCGAAAACGCCGGCATGTTGGGAGAGAGCGATCGCCCGCCGGCGATGAGCCGCTTGTTCGGCGCCGACCCGATGCTGTCGGCGCCGATGTTTCGTTTGTCGAAAGCGGCTGGCGCGGGTCAAGGGCGGCGCGAGGAATTGCCGGCGACGGGCGTCCTCTCGCAAGGCATGCGTCCTGTGCGCTACGAGGCGAGCGTCGGACCGATGGCGGGCGGACAAGTGCTGTGGCGTTTGCGCGAGCTTGGGGCCGCCGCCGACGAAGCCGTGAGCCACGATGCGCGCAATCTTTTTTTGGACGACGCGCCGGTGGGATTCTTCGCGGCGCGGCCCGATGGGGCGATCATCTACATGAACCGAGCGCTGCGCTCCGTTTTGGGCGTCGGCGACGACCCGGCGCAACTGCGTTTGAAGGATATCGTGCGTGAAGATCCGGCCCGCCTGCTGCGCCGCGATCGGCGCGGCTTCGGCCCGACCCGCATGCGCCTGACGCTGCGCGGACGCGACGGCATAGAGACGCAGGCGACGTCGTTGACTTTCTGGCCATCGGGCGATGGCGACGGCGCGGCGCGAACCTTGGTGTTCTTCACCGAAGCGGAAAACCCGGAAGCCGCGCCCGCGCCGATGCGGGTGGAGGCGGTGGCGGCGGATGGCGTTTTCGCGCAGGCGCCCTTCGGGGCGGCGGTGCTGGACTGCACCGACCCGGCGTCGGCCGCGCTGCTCGATTCCAACGCAGCGCTCATGGAAATGACCCAAGGCCGCGCCACGCCAGGCGCGCCGTTCGCGGATCTGTTCGACGCCTCGGAGGGGCCGAACGCATTGGCGCAACGTCTGCGCGGCATCGTCAACGAACCCGCCGAGTTGATGCTGGCGACGCAGCCGCCGACGGCGGCGCACGTGCATTTCGCGCGCGGCGCCGACGGGCGCGGGTTGGCCTATCTGCTCAATGTCAGCCAACAGCGAGAACTGGAAACCCGCCTCGCGCAATCGGAAAAGATGCGCGAGATCGGCGAACTCGCCGCCGGCGTCGCGCACGACTTCAACAACCTGCTCACCGTGGTGATGCAGACCTGCTCGTACTTGCTGCGTCGCCATCCCGTCGGCGACGCCGACTACCCGATGCTGCGCGAGATTTCCGACCACGCCACTACCGCCAAGGAATTGTCGGAAATGCTGCGCGCTTATGCGCGCCAGCAGACGTTCGCGCGCGAAGTGTTCGAAGTGGGCGATTTCATCGGCGCGCGCCAGGAACTCATCCGCCGCGTCATGGGCGATGCGATCAAGTTCGAGATCCGCCACGGCCGCGATCTGCCGTTCGTGAAGGTCGACAAGACCCAGCTCGAACGCGTCATCGTCAATCTCGCCACCAACGCCCGCGATGCGATGATCCCCGCCGGCGGCAAGATGCCGAAGGACGGCCGTCTCACCATCCGCACTTCGCGCGTGACCGCCGAGGACGCACGCGCCTGGGGCCACAACCCGATCGAGGACGGCGCCTATACCTTGATCGAAGTGGAAGACACCGGGTCGGGCATCAAGCCGGAGCATGCTGCGAAAATCTTTCGCCCCTATCATTCGACGAAAGAGGCCGGCAAAGGCACCGGGCTCGGGCTCGCCACCAGCTACGGCATTATCAAGCAATCCGGCGGCTACATCTTCTTCGACACCAAGCTTGGGCGCGGCACCACCTTCCGCATCTTCCTGCCGGCCTACGAGCCGACGCCGGAAGAGCTCAACGAAATCGCCGAGCGCGAACGCGCGCTCATTGCGCCGCCAGCGAAGGATGTGGCCGGGCGCGGCAAGATCCTTTTCGTCGAGGATCAGACAGCCGTCCGCCGCTCCATCGTGCGTAATCTGAAAGAGTGCGGCTACGAGGTCGAAGAGGCCGAGAACGGCGAAGATGCCCTCGAAGTGATGAAAGCCAAACCCGGCGGCTTCGACATCATCATCTCCGACGTCTCGATGCCAATCATGACCGGCCCCGAAATGCTGCAGGAGGCGGGCCCGGAGATGATCGGCGGCGCCAAAGTGCTTTTCCTCTCAGGCTATGCGCCGGAAAGCTTCTCCTCGATGCTGGAGGAGTACCCGGTGCACTACATGTCGAAGCCGGTGACGATGGAACAGCTCGTCGGCCGCGTGAAGGAATTGCTGGCGGCCTGAATACAGCTTGGCGTTGTAGTCGTGTATCGCTAAGGGTCGCGTGTCTCACTAGAGCGAAATCCGATCAGATTGAATCGGATTGGGGATTCCCTACGTTGGTTCGAGACGCCAAGATGCGCGAGCAAGCACACGTAATTCAAAAGGAGGTGCGGCTGTTGCTGGACGACGTCGTTCGTCTGGAACAGCGGACCTCAAATCTCAAGAGCCATTTCGGAAACGCGGAAAAGGATGTCCTGGAGATCGAAATCTCCACGAAGAAGATCACATCGCGCGCAGCCACAATTGAAAAAGTAGAGGTCGGAGACCCGCCGGTTTGGGATGGGCCGTGAGGCGCCGAAGGTCGAGGAATTCGCAACCGGCCACGCACTGATTCAGGAGCAATTGATGGACGCGCGTTCGTTGCCGGAGATCTTTCCGCCTCGAAGTTAGCGTCCAGCCTTATCCAGCGCGTCGAACTCCGCATCGGTAAGCTCGATCGCCGCCGCGAGGGTGTTTTCTTCGAGGTGCTTCACCTTGCCGGTGCCGGGGATCGGCAGCATCACCGGGCTGCGCTTCAACAGCCAGGCCAGTGCGATCTGGCCGCGCGCCGCGCCCTTGGCGCGCGCCACGGCGGCGACCATCGACCAAAGGCGGGTCAGGCCGCCGGCCGCGAGCGGATACCACGGGATGAAGCCGATTTGGTGCGCTTCGCAATAGTTCAAAACGTCTTCGTTCTGGCGGTTGCCGACATTGTAGATGTTCTGCACCGTGGCGACCGGAAAGACCTTGCGCGCCGCTTCGATCTGCGCAACCGACACTTCGCTCAAGCCCGCATGCGCGATGAGGCCAGCGTCGAGCAATTGCTTCACCGCGCCGAATTGCTCATCCGACGGCACCTTGCTGTCGATGCGATGCAGCTGCCACAGCGCTATCTGTTCGAGGCCCAGGCGCTTCAAACTGTCCTTCGCGTCGCTGATTAGTTTCTCGGGACGCCCGTCCTGGCGCCAATCGTCCGGGCCGCCGCGGGTGAGGCCGCCTTTGGTGGCAATGAGCAGCCCGTCATAGGGATGCAGCGCCTCACGGATCAGCTCCTCGGAGATTTTCGGACCGTAGGACCACGCCGTGTCGACGAAATTGACGCCCAATTCCGGCACGCGCTTCAGCGTCGCCAGCGCCTCAGCCCGGTCCTTCGGCGGTCCCCAGATGCCGCGTCCCGTGACGCGCATGGCGCCAAATCCCAAACGGTTTACCTCGATCGTCTCCGCGATCTTGAATCGGCCGGAGCGCGCAGCAAGCGTGGAGTCGAGCGAGGTCACGTGATTTGTTCCTTGAAGCGCCGAGTTGCTGGCAGAGCGCGATATGGATTGGGCTGATCGGAGGAGCAACGGCGGCGCGGCCGGCGCCTTTCGCGAAATCGGGTGCAAGCGCCGTCTTGGGGCAAGATCTGCCTGTCACCGGCCATCGCAAAGCAATTGTTTCCCGTCTTGCGCCCCGATATTGCGTCAACCGCACCCCTCGCTATTTTGCCGGCCAACGACAAACAGGGGCGCATGGTCTTGTAAGCGCCTGGGAGCAAACGTCCGCCATGAAAACAACGCGCCGTCTGGTCGTCGCCGGCCTCGGATCAACCATGCTCGCGCCCATCGTAGCGGGAGAAGCTCTGGGGCAAAGTCAGAGCGCGGCCGACCGCGCCTTCGCGTCGCTGGCGCATCGCTGGCTTGACCAATCCATGCGCCTGTCGCCGGTGTCGGCCACGCAGATCGGCGACCACCGTTTCGATTCCCAGCTGGACGATGTAAGCGCCGCCGGCCGCACCGCCGGCCTGCGCTTTGCGCACCAGACGCTCGATGCACTGAACGCGATCGACAAGACGCGCCTGTCGCGTCCCAACCAGGTGGATGCGGCGCTGTTGTCGAATGCGCTGCGCGCGCAGATCTGGCAGACAGAGACAGTCCAGGACTGGGCGTGGAATCCGCTCGGCTACCAAAGCATAGCGGGCGGCGCGCTCTATAATCTGATGGCGCGTGATTTCGCGCCGGCGCCGCAGCGGCTC
>JAFEDV010000210.1 GCA_018241475.1 Pseudomonadota bacterium
CAGCTCAGCCAGGGCGGCGTTGGTAGGTCTTTCGAGCGCAGGAACTCCGGATTGAAAAGCTTGGAGCTGTAGCGATTGCCGTAGTCGCAGAGCACGGTGACGATGGTCTTGCCCGGCCCGAGCGTCTTGGCCAACTCCATGGCGCCGAGCACGTTGAGCGCCGACGAGCCGCCGACACACAAGCCCTCCTCCTGCACCAGGCGATACAAAACCGGCAGCCAGTCGCGGTCCTCGAGGCGGAAGGCCTCGTCCACTTCGACGCCCTCCAGGTTCGCCGTGATGCGCCCTTGGCCGATGCCTTCGGTGATCGAGCTGCCTTCGGCCTTCAGTTCGCCGTGCTTGTACCAATTGTAAAGCGCGGCGCCGCCAGGATCGGCAAGGCCGATGACGACGCTTCTGTTCTTGGCTTTGAGGCCCATCGAGACGCCGCCGAGAGTGCCGCCTGAACCCACTGCGCAGATGAAGCCATCGATCTTGCCGGCAGTGTCGCGCCAGATTTCAGGCGCCGTTGTATCGATGTGGCCTTGGCGGTTGGCGACGTTGTCGAACTGGTTGGCCCAAATCGCGCCGTTTGGTTCGGTCTTGGCCTTCTCCTCGGCGATGCGGCGCGCGATCTTCGGATAGTGATTGTCGCTCGCGGCGGGAGCAGGATCGACCTGTACGAGGTCGGCGCCAAGCGCGATCACGGCGTCCTTCTTCTCCTGGCTTTGCGTCCTCGGCATCACCACGATGACGCGGTAGCCCTTCGCGGCGCCGACGAGGGCGAGACCAATTCCGGTATTGCCGGCAGTGCCTTCGACGATGACGCCGCCCCTCTGCAGCTGACCTTTGCGTTCGGCGTCTTCGACGATCGCGAGCGCGGCGCGATCCTTGATCGACTGGCCAGGGTTCAAGAACTCGGCTTTTCCCAGGATTGTGCAGCCCGTCTCTTCCGACGCGCGCTTCAGTCTGATCAGAGGCGTGTTGCCGATGGCGGCCACGACGGAAGGATGGATCATGAATGCTCCGCCGCGGCGTAGTGATCGGCGCCAAGAAAATGGAGGGAGACGGGGGGCGCGTCGCCGACGACCCATGAATCGTGCGGCTCCGGCGCTTCATCGGGCGCATCGAACCCCTTCAAGGTGACGGGCAGGTCCATTTGCCTCTCTCCAGCGGGCGCGCTCGCCCGCCGTTCTATGAGGCGACGCCGAGCTTCTTTTGCAAGTCTGTCGATGAAGTTGTGTAGAGGAATACCAGGCGCTCGCCCGGTCTGGCGATCTTGAACGCGGCTTGCGCCATCAAGGCGGCTTCGTGGAAGCCGCAAAGAATGAGCTTCAGCTTCCCCGGATAGGAATTGATGTCGCCAATGGCGAAAATGCCCGGCTCCGATGTCTCGAATTTCTCGGTGACGACCGGGATGAGGTTTTCGTTGAG
>JAFEDV010000211.1 GCA_018241475.1 Pseudomonadota bacterium
GGAATGATGTCATCGATGATTTGCGCCTTGAAGGTTTCACCGATGCTGTTGAAGTGCGCGATCGCGTCGTCGCGGTCCCACACTTCGCGCTTGATCGGCAAGTCCGCGTCGACGATCTCGCGCATGCGCGCCTCGATCTTCGGAAAATCATCGGTCGAAAACGGCTCGTCGCGCGCGAAGTCGTAGTAGAAACCGTCTTCGACCGTCGGGCCGATGGTCACCTGCGTGCCGGGAAACAAGTCCTGCACCGCTTGCGCCAACACGTGCGCGGCGTCGTGGCGCAGGATTTCCAGGCCGTCGGCGCTATCGCGGGTGACCAATTCGAACTTCCCGCTCCTTTCGAGCGGACGGGTTAAATCCCACCAAGCGCCGTCGATCTTGGCGGCAACCACCTTCTTCGCCAGCGACTTGGAAATGCCTTCAGCAACGGCAAGCGGCGTGACGCCGTTGTCGTACGATCGCTCCGCGCCGTCGGGAAATTTGAGGGAGATGCTCATGACTTGCTCTTACTGCTCTAAGCCCGAGCTCCCCCGATAGGGGGAGCTGTCACGCGCGAGCGCGACTGAGGGGGCGGCGCCGAACTCTGATGGTTTCGCGTCCACCCCTCCGTCGCGCGCTTCAGCGCGCGCCACCTCCCCCTCACGGGGGAGGACGGCCGCATCGTTGTTGCTGTTCTTTGGTCCCTTCCAATCGCCATAGCGCCACGGCCGCCACCAGGAATTTGTCTTCACGCTCGCGGGCGCTGGGTCCCAACCGCTGCCGCCCCACGGCGCGCAGCGGCAGATGCGCGCGCCGGCCATCCAGCTGCCTGCCCATGCCCCGTGCCGGCGAATGGCCTCTGCAGCGTAGGACGAACAGGTCGGCTTATAGCGGCACGCATTGCCGATCAGCGGCGACAGCGTCCACTTATAAAGTTGGATGAGGCCCAGAAGGCCCAAGGAAGGCCAACGACTCGCGGGAAGGCTCGGCGACGACATGACGATTTGGAATTTAGGAATTGGATCGACCGGGATCATATCCGGCCGCTGCGGCGCGCCCGATCCCGCGCCGCCGGCCTTAGCAGGTGCTCGTCGTCGTTCGCGTGGCGGCGAAGCGCTTTTCCATGGCGCGGCTCATAGCAGAATTCGGGACCTTAGCCAGCCCCGTCAGCTCCGCTTTACCTGGCACTGGACCAATGTGAACGCCCCGTAGCACTCGACATATTCCGGCCCTGGCATATCGAGCGTGTAGTGCGAGGCGACATAAAGGCTCTGATAGTTTCCCTGGCCAGCGAACATGCCCTTGGCGTAGCCCACCACGTCGTCGAGCGAAAAGTGCTCGGCTTCGGGGCCCGGACGATAGTTCTGAATGGCCGCGCGCGCCGCAGCTTCATGCTGGGCGCGCGTCGGCACGGTGAAATACGCGGCGATGCCTGCGATCGCCAGCAACAACAGGAGCCGCACGGGCTTACGGGTTTGCGCCCGATCCAGCGGCGTGCTGTTCGCGGCTGCACTGCACTTGCGTGAAGGCCCCGTAGCAGGTGACCACCGGATCATTGTTGAGGATCACGCGATAGCGCGCGCCGACGTAGTAATTGTCATAACTGCGCTCGCCCGCCAGTGAAGCGCCTACGCTCTCGACGCCTTGCGAGAGATTGCCCGGATGGCTCAGCACTGCGTTGGCGGCTTCGCGCATCTTGGCTTCGTCAGGACGCGTGAAATAGCCGGCGATGCCTGCGACGATGATCAGCATGATGAGCCACTTCATGTGCGTCCTCCGAATTCCCCGTGCGCGAAGCTAGCATGCGCGAAGCGGAAGTCACTGCGCTTTCGAGACTGGGAACCTGCTGGCGTCGGATGTGGGCCAAGAGTTCCGCGGGGCGTCACAACGCGCCAGCTTGCATCGAGCCAATCGGGCGCCTTCGGCATGGGAACTTTCGTGCAGCGGGATGCACGATCGGCGGCGCGCGTTTACTTGACCTTTGCCTTCGCCTGCTCGAGCGCGTCAACCGCGGCGTCGAAGGCCAGCATGGTCGACGCATGGCGCGGCGGGTAATCGCGCACGCCCTGCAGATGACGCAGCTCCCAGAAGCGGCCCGTCGGCGGGTCGGCGCCCTCCTTCAGCATGGCGCGCAGACCGTTGCGCGCTTCGCTGATTTCCTCAGGCGTTGCGCCGATCGCGTGCATAGCGAGCACGCCGGTTGCAGCCTGACCCAGCGCGCAGGCCTTCGGATGCACGGCGATGTCGCTCACCCTGCCGGCCTTGAGCTTGAGCTCCACCGTTACGACCGAGCCGCAGACGCGGCTCACCTTGGTGGCTGCGCCATCCGGTTGATCAAGGCGCCCGACATGAGGAATATCGGCCGCGAGTTCGAGGATGCGCGGGTGATAGAGGTCTTCCATTGGCCTTTATGTGGCCTTCCTTGACGGCCAAGCAACGGGCAAAGTCGGGCGTCGGAGAGGGAAATGCGCGGCGTTGTGGTGGCAATGACGATGCTGAGCCTGCCGGCGGTGGCGCTTGCGCAGACAGCGGGCGGCGCAAACGGAACGCTGCTGGACGAAACGCCC
>JAFEDV010000212.1 GCA_018241475.1 Pseudomonadota bacterium
GCCACTCACGCTCACACTAAACAATGCACCGATACTGTCATAGTTCAACCCGACAAACTGGCGGTCGCCGAGGTTGTCGAACAAAGATATAGGATCATTCGATCCGGAAGGAATATCGACAAGAAAAGATGCAATTGTCTCTGGAATCGAAACTTTGAATTGGCGCGAAAATATAGAGTCTGAGAGGTAAACTGCGAGATCGTGAGCGTTGGTATTCACGCCGGCGGCAAGAAGTTCATCGCTGGTTGCTGCGTGATCGCACGGAGAGACGCACAAGTCAACGTTGGGAAGCACCGTGTAGGGAGAGTACGTGATTGCGCCTGTCCAATAGTTGAGCCTGTCTTGCGTTGAGTTGACATATCGATCTCCCAGTGCAGTGAATGCAACTGACGCAATTCCTACTACCTTAACCATTTTCAATGATTCAATATCACCACGAGCGAAGAGCAGCGCCACCGCAGCTTCCGGGTACGCAGCCCCCTGAGAGTGTCCAACCAAAGTAACAGAATTCCCGCCCTTGAGGGCCTTGGCTACGTTATCCGCAAGCGCTCGAGTTGTCTCCCCAACATTGGTGACAAGGGCTCCTGTACAAGAGATTGGATTTAGCAGAGCATTTACCAAGAAGTTCGAGTAGATATTTCCAAGATTCTTGAAGTATTGATTATACTCTGAAGCTATTGGCCTAGTATTTTGTGTCGGAAACGCTCCTTCGCCGAGTTCTCGCTGGCAGTAGAATGAAGAGGCGGCCTGAAGATAGTTTTGTGGTATCGGAAAATATCTAAAGTCAGAAGATGATGGAACACCGTTGCCAAGCATGGAATATCTAAATGCAACCGCGTTGTCAATTATCTGTTGATCATTGTCGAGGCCTCCGGCAATGAAGACGACGATGTTGCCTGCGTGCGCCCATGTCGAAAGAGCGACTAGGAGGAGGGTGAAGATGGCCTTCATGTTAGTTGCATCCGTAGATCTTCGGGAGGCCAACGTTTGATATGTATGCGGAATAGCGCAAATTGTTATTTAGAATACTTGTTATCAAAGTTTTGCCGTTTACTTCTTTGCGAGCAAGAATGCAAAAGGATGTCTTAGTTAGCGCTTCGTCCATTCCGGAGTCGTCTTGCGTTAGGAGTAGCTGTGTGTGCTTCGCGACGATCAGGCCATTGGCAAAGTAACTTGGCCAATTTCGAGCGATGAGTCGCTCCACATCATCGCGGACGCCGTTTCCATTCACGTCAAACCCCGCAAGCGTCGCGTTGTTGAGATCAGGCGGTGGTTCCGGCGGCACCGCGATGCCGTTGATGGTCTCCGCAGCGACGATGGAGATCTTCACAAGTAGCGGCTGCGACGTGGTCGCGTTCTTGTCGAAGAGCAGCGCGATACCCGCGATCACCTTTCGCGTGTCGGTCGCCGCAGGTGCGAACCGCAAGGTGACCGTCGCGCTCTGGCCGGCGGCAAGCGCCGGAATCGTGTCGGGTATCACCGTGACCGCGTTGCGCAGGTCAGGCACGAAGACGATCTTCGCGTTTGTGAGCGCCTTGGTGGTCGTCAGCGTGACGGGGACATCCTGGCGGAACCCTGGATTCGCGCTGAAGGTGATCGCGTTCGGCTTCCATGAGACCGGAAGCTTGTCGAGGAGGCCCTGCGCATGCGCCCGCTCGGCTTCTTGCACGACGGCGTCTTGCTCGCTCCCCCCTCCGCCGCAGGCCACGAGCACTACTGCGAGTAGTACCGCTCCGCCGAAGACGGCGAGCAATCGTTTGATCGTGATCGTTGTGTTCATGGGCATCGTCATCCGTCCTTGAAGAGGAGGGCTTCTCTCCTGCTTAGTTCACCGTATCACCGCTCGCGCAGCATGGACATGCTCAGTGTCCACAGTCTGGCGCTCACCGCTATTTCTTCTGCGCAACTTGGTCCGCGAGACACTTGGCCTTGAGGAGGAAATTGGAGATCGTGTTGCAGTCCGTCGTCGCGCTTTGGGTGGGCGTCGGATCCTTCGCCGCGACCACGCCTTGGTTCGCGGCGCCCTCGGTGCAGGCGAGACGGTCGCCGCTGCTGAGGCGAGACGACTTGCAGTCGATCACGCGCGGCGTTTCGACCGGCGCATTCACCGCGACCATGGTGTTGCTCCGC
>JAFEDV010000213.1 GCA_018241475.1 Pseudomonadota bacterium
CTCAAAATGGAGCGCAACCAGAAGCGACGCGCTCCGTCATCAACGCCCCCTCCCCCAACCCCCTCCCCGAGGGGAGGGGGCTTCAGTACAAACTCCGCGAACACGCCGAAGGCACGCAAGCCTTCGGCCGCATGTGCGCGTTCCACGGCCAAATGGGCATGTTCACGCGCGCGCTCGCGTACATGCTGAGCCACGGCAGCGATGGTTTGCGCCAAGTCGCGGAAGATGCGGTGCTCAACGCCAACTACATGCTGACGCGCCTGAAGCCCCACTTCAACGCACCGTTCGGCCAGGGCCCGTGCATGCATGAAGCGTTTCTTGACGACACGCGCACCGAAGCGCAGGGCATCGACACCAAGGACTTCGCCAAGGCGCTGCTGGACGAAGGCTATCACCCGTTCACCTCCTATTTTCCTCTGGTCGTGCACGGCGCCATGCTGATCGAACCTACCGAAACCGAGCCGAAGCGCGAACTGGATCGGTTTTGTGATGTGATGATTGCGCTCGCCAAGCGCGCCGCGGCCGGCGACAAGGATTTCTTCAAGAACGCGCCCGTGCTCGCCCCGACGCGGCGCCTCGACGAAACCCGCGCCGCCCGCCAGCCAAAACTCCGCTGGAAGCGCGGCGACAATTTCACCGCCATCGCGGCGGAGTGACAGCCCGTCGCCGGAGGCTCACATGCGCGTTTGGCTGCTTGCCATAGTTCTTGCCCTCGCTGCCTGCGGTTCGCCGCTGCCACGAAGCGCTGCGCCCGCCACGACGACCGCGACGGGCGCGGCGCCGAGCGTCGATCAGCTGCGGGCTGCAGATTTCTCGGCTTACCCCGCCGCAGCGTTTACGGGTATGCGCCGCACACCCGACTTCAACGGCGCCCAACGCGAATTCCGTACTTATCGCACGGCGCTGAGCGATGGCGCCGCGCGGGGCCCAAACTTCGCCGGCCGTTTCGCGCTGGTGCAGATTGGCTGCGGCGCCGGCTGCAACGAAACCTACCAGGTCGATCTCTCAACTGGCGGCGTCGCCGAGATCCATTTTGCTGGCGAGACCGCCGTTGAGATCGAAAGCCGCCCCGATAGCGCGCTGTTGAAGGCCCGCTGGTTCGTGTCTCCGGCCGATCCGAATGGCCAATGGCGCTGTCATTTCGAGAATTATCTGTGGCGCGATGGCCGGCTGGTCTCGCTCGGCCAAGCCGTCATCGACGGCGCCTGTCCGGATGGCTAGAGTCAGTTTGCGACGTCGTCGCGACACCGCCGCCGCTTGACCTGCGTCTCATGCTTGGGGACAACAAGCGACTTGGACCGGGGAAGGGCACGGCTTGGACGCCATCATCGCTGACGTCGGCGTCTTCCTGGCCGTCATCCTGATCGATCTAGCGCTCTCAGCGGACAACGCCGTTGCAGTCGGCGTCGCGGCGGGCGTGCTGCCGGCGGAGAAGCGCGGGCGCGCCATCTTCTGGGGCGTACTGATCGCGCTGCTGCTGCGCATCGCCCTTGGCCTCTTCACCATCGAACTTCTGCGCATTCGCGGCGTGACAATCATTGGCGGGGTGCTGCTGTTGTGGATCTCATGGCGCATGCTCCGCGATCTCAAGGCACATCACGCCGCCATCGACGCGCCGCCGCCTCCTCAAGGCGCCGCGGTCCAGGGCAAGCCGAGCTTCACGCGCGCACTGTTTGCGATCGTCGTCGCCAATATCGCGCTTTCGCTTGATAACGTGCTCGCGGTGGCAGGCGTCGCCCGCAATAGCCCAGCCATCATGGTGTTCGGGCTTGTTCTCTCGGTTCTGTTGATGGGTGTCGCCGCCAACGCGATTGCCGCCATCGTCCATAAGAACCGCTGGATCGGATACCTTGGCGTGGTTGTGATCGTGTTTGCGGCGGCCGTGATGATTTGGGACGATGTGAGCGCGTTGGCGCCGGGTCTGCCCGCGCCGCCGCCATGGCTGGGGGGACATAGTCCGGAATGACGCCTGTCGCCGATATCGCCGTTCTGTTCCAGGTCGTTCTGATCGATCTGGCGCTCGCCGCCGACAATGCCGTGGCGGTCGGGCTTGCAGCCTCTGCGCTTCCCGCCGCGCAACGGCGCCGCGCCATCTTCTGGGGCGTGCTCGGCGCGCTGATCCTGCGAATTCTGTTCGCGCTGGTCACCGTCCAGCTCCTGCAAATCAAGGGCATCCTGCTGTTCGGCGGCTTGCTGCTGTTCTGGGTCGCCTGGCGCATGGGCAAGGACCTCGGCAAACAAGAAGACGGCGGGGCGGGTGATGCGCCAACAAAGACGACGACGAGCTTCGCGCAAGCTCTGTTCACGATCGTCATCGCTGACGTCTCGATGTCGCTCGACAACGTGCTCGCCGTCGCCGGAGTCTCGCGCCATCACCCGGGCATCATGACCTTCGGTCTTGTGCTGTCGGTCGTGCTGATGGGGCTTGCGGCCAACGTGATCGCGCAGATCATTCAAAAACACCGCTGGGTCGCCTGGGTCGGCGTAATCGTCATCGTCATCGCCGGCGCGCAAATGGTCTGGGAAGATTTGCATCGTTTCTTCCCGAACGAGGTGCCGCAGCTGCCGCACCTCGGTGCTCCCGGCCTAGCCGCTGAACACTAGCCGCCGATCGCATCGCCCAGCTGCTCGCGCAACAGCTTGCGCGGCACTTCCTCGACTTCGCCCGTCGCCAGCGTGCCCAGCTCGAACGGCCCGTAGGAGACGCGGATAAGCCGGTTGACCTTGAGCCCCAACGCCTCGAGCACGCGGCGCACTTCGCGGTTCTTGCCCTCGCTCAGCGTGAGCGTGATCCAGGCGTTGGCGCCTTGGCTGCGCTCGAGTCGCGCTTCGATGCCGCGATAGTTGACGCCTTCGATGCTGACGCCGTTCTTCAGCCGATCGAGTTCGGCCTGTGTGATCCGTCCGAACGCGCGCGCGCGATAGCGGCGCCGCCAGCCGCTCGACGGCAATTCGAGTTTGCGCGCCAGTTCGCCATCGTTGGTGAGCAGCAGCAGCCCCTCCGATGTGAGGTCGAGCCGACCCACCGAGATCACCCGCGGCAGCTCCGGCGGCAGATGCTGAAACACCGTCTGCCGTCCCGCCGGATCGCGGTGGGTGGTCACCAGCCCCGCCGGCTTGTGGTAGCGCCAAAGCCTCGTCGCCGGCGCCACGCCGACCGGACGGCCATCCACGGTGATCTGGTCCGAGGCGGACACCTTCACCGCCGGGGTCTCCAACGTCTGGCCGTTGAGTTTCACGCGGCCTTCCGCGATCAGCCGTTCCGCGTCGCGCCTCGAACACACCCCCGCGCGCGCGAGCACCTTGGCAACGCGCTCGCCATCGGCGCTATTGGGGGCAGAGGATTTGTCCATGTTCGCGGTGATCTATCGCTGGCGCGTCATACCAGGGCTGGAGGCGCAATTCGAGGAGGGCTGGCGCGCCGGCACCGAGCGCATCGCCGCGGAATTCGGTGGTTGGGGCTCGCGTCTGCATCGCAGCGACGACGGCGCCTTCATCGCCTATGCGCAATGGCCCGACAAGGCCGCCTGGGAAAGGGCAATGGAGACGCGCATGCATCATTCCGATGACGAAGCGCGACGCAAATATCGGGAGGCGATCGTACCCGGCTCTTTCGAGACGTTGTTCGCCATGCCGGTCGTCTCGGATCTGCTTGAGCTGCGGCGCGCATGAGCGACCAAGCGCATATGGCTCGCGCCCTGGCGCTTGCCGCCGCGGCTGCCGAAGCTGGCGAGGCGCCGATCGGCTGCGTCATCGTCGACGACGCCGGCGCGCTCGTCGCCGAAGGGGCTAACGGCCCGATTGCCTCGCACGATCCGACCGCGCATGCCGAAATCGTGGCGCTGCGGGCCGCTGCGGCCAAGCTCGGCAATTATCGCCTGAAGCCCAAGCTGACGCTCTACGTCACGCTCGAACCTTGCGCCATGTGCGCCGGCGCCATCGCACACGCCCGCATTGCGCGGCTCGTCTATGGCGCCAGCGATCCCAAGGGCGGCGGCGTCGAGCATGGAGCGCGCGTTTTCGACCAACCGACAACCCACTGGAAGCCAGCCGTCGCGGCAGGCGTGCGCGCCGAAGAAAGCGCGCACATGTTGCGCGCGTTTTTTCGCGCCAGGCGATAGTTCACCCTTCCTGAAAAGCCGCACAGCAGCGACGAACTCGGAGCTCTTAAGCGGGCGTCACCAATTGCGTAGTAGAGATCGCGCCGCAACCGCATCTTCGGCGATCTGTCGCGCCATGAGCTCCGCGCTCTCGAACTTCGCCTCGTCGCGCAGGAAGGCGATCAGCTCGACTTCGATCGTCTTGCCGTAGAGGTCGGCGTCGAAGTCGAAAATGTGCGCCTCCAGCAGCGGTTCCGGCAGCACTCCCACCGTCGGATTGATCCCCACACTGGCGACGCCGTCATAAGTGGCGCCATCGATGCACACGCGCACCGCGTAGATGCCGAGCCTGGGGCGCACATAGTCGCCGAGCGCGACATTGGCCGTCGCAAATCCGAAGCTTCGACCGCGCGCGAAGCCGCGCTGCACCGCGCCCTCGATCGCCCATGGCCGGCCCAGCAGCGCCGCCGCCTTGTCCATGGCGCCCGCCGCGATCGCCTCGCGGATCGACGATGACGAAATCTTGGCGCCGTCGCCGACCGGCGCCACTGCGTCGACGCCGAACCCAAGCATGCCGCCCAGCCGCCTCAGACTCTGGGCGTCGCCCATGCGTCCGCGCCCGAAGCGGAAATCAGCGCCCACGCTCACATGCGCAATGCCCAGACGCTCCGCCAGGACGTTCCGCGCAAACTCTTCGTCGCTGAGCTGGGAGACGCTGCGATCGAACGCGATCTCGTAAAGGCGGTCCACACCCAGAGCCGCCAGCGCCCGCGCGCGCTGCTCGCTTGTCTGAAGCCGGAACGGCGGCGCGTCCGGCTGGAGCACGCGTCGCGGATGCGGATCGAAGACGGCTGCGCCCAACGGCTTGGCCAGCTTCGCCGCCGCCGCGCGCGCCGACTCGATAACCGCTTGGTGACCAAGATGAACGCCATCGAAGTTTCCGAGCGCGATCGCCGCGCCGCGCGCGTTTACGTCCATTAACTGGCTGGCCGCGTGACGCTGCATTCGTTCACAACACCTTACTGCATTGAGGCGCAAACCGCGCCAACAGTTGCCAAAGCATGAGCAAACACATCTTGTGCGACCGCGCGTTCACGCATGCTTAAAGCCTGTTTTACCGAAAATTCCGAGCTCTTTGCTATCCGTGTCGGCAAGCAACACGGGCGGATTAACGCCGGAGGGTATGCGGAAGGGAAATGCCGATGGCCGTTTCAAAGTCGATGCCGATTCTGATCGTGGATGACTACAACACCATGATCCGCATCTTGCGCAATCTGCTTCGCCAGCTCGGCTTTTCCAATATCGACGAAGCCTGCGATGGCCGGACCGCGCTCGCCAAGATGAAATCCAAAGACTACGCGCTGGTCATTTCCGACTGGGGCATGGAGCCCATGACTGGCGTCGAACTCCTGGAGCACGTCCGCGCCGACGACCGCATGCGCGCGACACCTTTCCTGATGGTCGCCAACGACAATGACGGCGATCTCGGCGCCGATTGCATCGTCAAGCCCTTCAACGCACAAACCCTGAAGACCAAGCTCGTCTCGGTGCTCGGCGCGTTCTAACCAACCGGCTTCTTGTCCCGATCTCGCGCAGCTTAGTGCGGAGTCGCCGCCGGTGCAGCGGGCGGCGGGTCGTCGGCAAAAACGAAGTCGGCGACGATGGCGCCGTTGTTCATGGCGCCGCGGCCCCGCACCCTGTTGCCCGCGTGAACATCGCTCAGAGCGACACGATACCATTGCACCACCTGAACGCTCGCTGGCAGCGTGATGGTGCGCGTGCCCGCGGGAGTGCCGTTGGCTGCGGAAGCGCCGTACGTCACGGTTAGCTGCCGGCCGCCGCCGACATTGGTGACTTGCGCGACGGTGGCGTTGGTCATGGTCGTGTTCGGCTGCTGCATCGGGTAGCTGCCTTCGCCAAGCCGCATGCCAGGTGGAAATACTCTCAGCTCGGTTGAGGTGCCGGTGCCGTCCGGATTGTTTACGTTGGCCGTGGCGACGAAGTCGCCGGCGTGGATGGCGCTGGCTGGAATTGGGCGGCCTTTGATGATCCAAGCGTCCGGCGCGACGGTGAGACTGGAGGTTGCGCCGTCGGCGCCGGTGATGGTGATTTGATTGCCGGCGATAGCGGCGACGATGCCGTTGAAGCGAACGGGCTGCGCGGCCGGCGCCGGTGCTGTAGCGGGTGCTGCGGCCGGGGCTGGCGCCGCGGCAGGGGCCGCTTCGGCAGCGCCGCGGTGATTCATCATCGACGTGCACGCACCGGCAAGAGCGAGAACCGCCAGCGGTCCGATGTGGGTCAAGCGCATCTTGTCCTCCAAAATTGCATGACGCTCGGGGAGGCGCACTTAAGCAAGGAAACGGCGCGCGCGACAGGGCTTAGCGGCGAACAACAAGAGAATTCCGGACTCAATCATACCGCCGTCTGGCCGCCGTCGATCACGAACGTTTGACCCGTTGTGAACGCGCCCGCCGGCGCAGCAAGGAATACGGCCATACCGGCGATCTCGTCCGGTTCGCCGATGCGCCGCAAGGGCGCACGATCGGTTGAGCGCTTCAGGATCTCCGGATTGTCCCAGAGCGCCTTGGCGAAATCGGTCTTGATCAGCCCAGGCGCGATGGTGTTGACGCGCACATTGTCGGGCCCGAACTCGGCGGCGAGGTTGCGCGTCAGCTGCATATCGGCCGCCTTCGAGATGGCATAGGCGCCGAGCACCTCGGTGCCGCGCAACCCGCCGATCGACGAAATGATGACGATCGAACCGGACTTGCGCGCACGCATCTCGGGCGCGACCATCTGGATGAGCCAATGGTTTGAAACGATGTTATTCTGCAGGATCTTGTTGAACTGCTCGTCGCTCATATTGCCCATCGGCCCGAAATACGGGTTCGAGGCGGCATTGCAGACCAGGATGTCGATCTGGCCGAAGCGTTCGCGCGCCTGATCCACGAGGCGCTGAAGCGCCTCTTTTGCAGCGATATTGGCGGTGATGGTAATCGCAGCCGTGCGCCCCACGGCTGCATTGATTTCGGCCGCCGCTGCGTCGCACGCGTCGGCCTTGCGCGAGGAAACCACGACGTTGGCGCCATGTTCGGCCAAACGATGGGCGATCGCCTTGCCGATGCCGCGCGAGGAACCGGTGACGATTGCGGTCTTGCCTGACAGATCGAACAGATTGGCCATCGCGCGCGCTCCTGCTAGGGAGGTCAGCTTAGGCGCGCGGGCGCGTTTCGGTCCAGATTGACGTTGGAGGAGATGGGCGATGCGTTGGCGGTGGGCGGCGCTTGTGGTTTTGGCGCTTGCAGCCTGCACGCGCCCCGATCCGCTCGCCCGTGCTCGCGCGGATTGCGCCAATGAAGCGCTGCCGCCGAGCGCGCAAGCCAACGCCTGCAGCGCCTTGATCGATTCCAGCGATCTGCCTGCGGCCGAGCGCGCTGATGCGCTCGCCTTGAGCGGCGTTGCGCACGCTCGCGCCGGCGACACCCGCACCGCGCTTCAGGAATTCGCCTCCGCGCTCGCCGTCGACGACGGCAACGCGCGGGCGCTCGAAGGTCGCGCGCACATTCTGATCCGCAGCGGCCAGTTCGACGCCGCCGAGCCATTGGTCGAGCGCCTGGTCGCGAGCGGGGCCGCCGGCGCGCGCGCGCATCTGATGGCCGGTGAAATCGCCGCTGGCCGCGGCGACTACAACGCCGCCATCGAAGCCTTCAGCGCCGCGCTCCAGCGTGAGCCGCGCAATGCTGTCGCACTTGCCGGCCGCGCGCGGATGAAGGAAGCGCAAGGCGACCACGATGGCGCCCGGGCCGATTTCGACGCCGCCATCGCGATCGACCCCAACCTCGCGGCCGCGCGCGCTGGCCGTTGCTGGCTCGCCATCCAGCAAAGCCGCGATCCGGCCGGAGACGGTCCAGCGCGCGAAGATGCGGACGCAGCGGTCGCCGCCGCGCCGCGTGACTTTGACGCGCAGACGTGTCTTGGCATCCTGGCGTTGCGCGCACGCCAATGGCCGGACGCGAAGCAGGCGTTTGATGTCGCTCTCGCCGTACGCCCGGGCGATCCCATGGCCTTGTTTGGACGCGGCGTCGCCCGCCGACGCTCCGGCGATGGCCCCGGTATCACCGACATGGACCAGGCGCGCGACTTCGATCACCACATCGGAGAACGATTCGATCAGCTCGGCGTGGCGACGTATTGAGCGGCTATTCCAATGCCGACATCGCATAGCTCGGGCGGACGTTCTCCGCCGCCAAGGCGCGCTCGATCTTGGCGACGTCGAGCCGGCCATTGCTCCACAGCGCTTCGCCGTGCATGCCCGAGGCGATGAAGATCGAGTCGAGCCCTTGATCGTTGGCGCCCTTGATGTCGGTGCCAATGCCGTCGCCGATGCAGAGGATGCGCGCTCTCTCGATTGCGCGGCCGGCAGCCGCTTCGAGTTCGCGGTAGGCCAGGGCGTAAATCGGCGCATAGGGTTTGCCGGCCATCACCACGCGCCCGCCGAGCGCTTCGTAGTCGCGCGCGATCGCCCCCGCGCACCAGACCAGCCGGTCGCCGTAGCGCACGACAATGTCGGGGTTTGCGGAGAGCAATTCGAGATCGTGAGAACGCGCATCGCGAAGCGTCTGCGCATAATCGTCCGGCGTCTCGTCGTCACGATTCAAGCCCGAGATCGCTACAAACCGCGCTTCGCCCAGCCTCGACTGCAGCAGGCCCAGGCCTTCCCAGAGCGTGTGATCCGATC
>JAFEDV010000214.1 GCA_018241475.1 Pseudomonadota bacterium
CGTGACGCAGTCATATGGGCGATCTCGGTCGATCCGTCCTACGCGCGAGGACTGCGCGGGGGCCAGGAAGCGACGCGCATGTTGCTCGACACCGTCGAAGCCGACGCTGCGCGCGTGATCAGTGTCGCCGATCGCTATCAGGAAATGGCGTACTCGATGCAACGTCAGCGCTGGGCGAACGCTGTGGCGCCTGGCCAGGCCGCCCGTCTGCAGCGGGTGCGGGCGCTTGGGGTTGCGGGCGCTCCCGCAGCGCCGCTTCCGGAGGGCGCCGCACCGCGCCTGACCGCGGCTACCCTCAGCCTTACGCCCGGCGCCGATCCGAGCGCTTTGGGCGGTCGTCAATTCTGGGACGCTATTCATGGCGGCTCGCGCACCGAGGTCGTCGCCGTTTCCTCCACCCCAACGGCGTGGCGCGTAAACGTAACCCGCGGCATGGCGCTGGATCGCATGGCGGCGGTCGCTGCCCTGCAAGCGCTCGACGCAACGGCCTCCAACCAATCCGCCGTCAGCCAGCTTCTGAACGACCCGCGTTCGCGCGATTGCTTCGAAATGGCCCAGCTGCAACTCTATCAATGCATGTCGGCCGCGCACTTCCGCTATGAAAACGCCTTCTGTCTCGGTCAGCACGGACTCCGTGACGTCGGCATCTGCATGAGTGCGGTCGGACAACCGGACACTTCCGCGATGACGCCGATCCCGGCTGCTGCGCCGGCCACGACGAGCTCTTCGAGTTCTTCGCGGCGCTAAGGCTTGCGAGCCGCCGCCCGGAAGCTCATTTCTGGCGCATGGCCAGCATCGAGCAGACGATCGCCGAAATTGCAGGCGAATTTGCGCTCCTTCCCGATTGGGAGGAGCGCATTTCGCATGTGATCGAGCTTGGCCGCGATCTGGCGCCGCTGAGCGCCTCAGAGCACAATGACGCCACGCGCGTGCGCGGCTGTGCAAGCCAGGTGTGGCTTGTTTCCGATACGCACGCCAACACGCCGGGACGACTTCATTTTCGCGGCGATTCCGACGCCCACCTGGTGCGCGGCGAAATCGCGCTGCTGCTGCGCATTTTCTCGGACCGCACGCCGGCCGAGATTCTTTCCGTCGAACCGCGCGTCGTATTCGAGCGCCTTGGTCTCAAGGAGGCGCTGACGGCGCAGCGCTCCAACGGCCTCTTCTCGATGATGTCGCGCATCCAGCAGACGGCAAGGATGGCTTCATGAACGCGCCGCCCGCGCCGCGAGCTGCGCCAGCGCCATCTTGAGCGCGAGCTTTCCGGAACGGGCCGGCCAGGCCTGCATGCGCTCGACCGCTTCCAGGCCTTCCTCGGCTAGACATACCGCCTCCACCACCCGCCGCAGCGGCGGCGCCAGACTGTCCAACG
>JAFEDV010000215.1 GCA_018241475.1 Pseudomonadota bacterium
ATCAGACGACGGCGGAACGGTTGCGCTCGGCGCTGGACTGCGTGGCGCGCGCCGCTCATGATGAAGCGCTCGATGCATGCTTCACGTTCGCGCTGACCGAGAAGGGCGAGCCGCGCAGCGCCTTTGCCACTGCGGCGACGAGGAAGAAGCATCCGTCGCTGGAGCCGCTGGTGCGGCGCTTCGCCGAGGCTGTCGCCGAAGCACGCGAGCAATGGAACGCCCTGCAGCGCGCCGAGGACGCGGCGGCGGCGCTGGCGTTGGCGCTGAAGCTGGACCAGGCTTACGAGGACGCCAAGAACGCCGCCGGCGTCCTCGATTTCGACGATCTCATTGCGCATGCGCAGGCGCTCCTGCAGCGATCGGATGCCGCGCCTTGGGTGCTCTACAAGCTCGATGGCGGATTGGATCACATCCTGATCGACGAGGGCCAGGACACCTCGCCTGCGCAATGGGATCTGATCTCGCCGCTGCAGGATGAATTCTTCGCAGGCAGAGGCGCGCGCGCCGACAAAGTGCGAACCATGTTCGCGGTCGGCGATCCGAAGCAGAGCATCTATGCGTTCCAGGGCGCCGATCCGAAGCGCTTCTTAAGCGAAGCGCAGCTTCTGTCGAAGCGCGCGCATCGTGCGGGCGCGATCTTCAAGGCGCCGGTGCTGGAAACCTCGTTCCGTTCGACGCCGGAAATTCTCAAGGCGGTCGACGCTGTGTTTCGGGATCGCCCGCTGGTGGCGGCCGAGCCAGGCAAGCACGACGAAACGCGGCACCTGGCGTCACGCGAGGACGAACACGGCATCGTCGAGGTATGGCCGCTGCTGATGCGGCCCGAAACCAGGCCGGCCGAACCTTGGGATGCGCCGGTCGACGTCCAGACCGAAGCGAGCGTGCACGCCCAGCTCGCGCGCCGGGTCGCCAAGCATCTCAAGGCGATGATCGAGACGCGCGAGGCGATCTGGGACAAGCGAGCGCTGCGGGCGATCGAGCCCGGCGACGTGCTGGCGCTGGTGAAGACGCGCGGGGCGCTGTTTCGCGAATTGATCAAGGCGTTCAAGAGTGCTGGGCTTCCCGTAGCGGGCGCCGATCGCATGATCCTGCGCGATGAGCTTGCGGTCGAGGATTGCCTGGCGCTCATGCGCGTGGCGCTGGATCCCGCGGATGACTTGTCGCTCGCCTGCGTGTTGAAGGGGCCGTGGCTTAATCTCGACGACGATGACGCCGATCTGTTTCCGCTCGCCTACGGACGCGAGCAGGGCGAGACGCTGCACAAACGGCTGTTGGCGAACCGCGACAGGAAATACGCGAATGCGCGCGCGTTCGTATCCGATCTCGCAGCGCGCGCGGGCGCGGATGCGTTCTCGTTCCTGAGCTGGGCGCTGGAGACGCCGCACTTCGGCGGCCCCTCAGGATGGGAGCTTGCGTTCGCGCGGCTTGGGATGGAAACCCGCGACCCGCTGCAAGAGTTGCTGCAGCGCTCGCTCAAGCCGCACGGCTATGCGGCGCCGACATTGCAGCGATTCGTTTCCGACATAGAGCGCGATGCGGGCCAAGTGAAACGAGAGCTGGAAGCGGAAACTGGCGCCATTCGCGTGATGACGGTGCACGGCGCCAAGGGACTTGAGGCGCCGGTCGTGATCCTGCCGGACTCGACAAGCGCTGCGAACACGAAGCCGGACGACAATCTCATCTTCGATCAGAGCGGCCCATATTTCTCGCAGCGCGAGTCCGAGGATGACGCCGCCGGCCGCGCCGCTCGTCAGGCTTACAAGGAGCAAATGCTGGGTGAACACTGGCGTTTGCTCTACGTGGCGATGACGCGAGCGCGGGATCGGCTGATCGTCTGTGGCGCACAGCATGGGAGTTCGAAGGACGGCGAAGCGCCGGAAAGCTGGCGTCTCGCCGTGGAGCAAGGGCTGACTAAGCTTGGGGCAAAGACGTTCGAGGCGCCAACGGGCGCCGGCTTGCGTCTCGGAACGCCGGCTCATGCTGAGAGGCAAAGGCGGGTGGAGCCGGCGTCGCATGCGCTGCCGGCATGGGCGAAACGGAACGCCCCCGGCGCAGCGCCTCTGGCGTTCGCGGCGCCTTCACGCGTCGGCCATATCGATCCGGTGTTGTTTTCGCCGCGCGGGCAGGGGCAAAGGCGTTTTCGCCGAGGGTTGATGATCCATGCTCTACTGGAACGGTTGCCGGAGGTTGCGGCGGAGCGCCGTGACGAGGCAGCCAAGGCATGGCTCGCCCGGCAGGGTGTCGGCGAAGCGGACGCGGCGTTGTTTGCGCGTGAAGCGCTCAGCGTCATCAACGATGCGCGGTTTGCGCCGTTGTTCGGGCCGGGTTCACGGCCCGAGCAGCCGATCATCGGCGAGGTCGATGGGCGCTACGTGCGCGGCATCGTGGATCGACTCGCCGTCGATAACGAGCGCGTGATGATTCTCGACTACAAGACCGATCGTCCCGCTCCCGAAAGCGCCGACAAGGCGCCGGACGCGTACGTTCTGCAGCTTGCGCTTTACCGTAGCGTCCTGCGGAAGATTTTCCCGCGGCGAGCTGTAACCTGTGCGCTGCTTTGGACGGAAACGCCGCATCTGATGACGTTGCCGGACGCTCGCTTGGATGCTGCGTTGCACGCATTGACGCATGGTTGAATCCGTAACCTTTCGCGCCTACATCGGCGTTTCTGATCTCTTGACGGGAGCTTGCCTTGGCTACGACCAAAACTACCGACGATGGCTTCGAAAATGACGTGCTGAAATCGAGCACGCCTGTTCTCGTGGACTTCTGGGCGGAGTGGTGCGGTCCCTGCAAGCAGATCGGCCCGGCGCTCGAAGAGATCGCCAATGAGATGGGCGGCCGCGTGACAGTGGCGAAGCTCAACATCGACGAAAACCCGATGACCCCAGGTCGCTATGGTGTGCGCGGCATCCCGACCTTGATGGTGTTCAAGGACGGCAAGGTCGCTTCGACGAAAGTCGGCGCCATGCCGAAGTCGAAGATCGTCGAGTGGCTGAACGAGAGCGTTTAGACGCTTTCCGCCGCCAGCGCTTCAGCGGCCAACAAGGACGATCCGCAAATCAGCACTCGCGGCGCAGCCGATTGCGCCGCGTTTTGCATGGCAGCGGCGAGCGATGGTGCGGCTGACGCTTCGACGCCCATCACATCGGCGGTCTCTACGAGCATCGCCGGTGCGATGTGCGCTTCGTTGAGCGGGACGGCGATGATGCGATCGACGGCGGCGGCGAGGGCGGCGATGAACGCGCCGGCGTCCTTGCGCGCACGCACGCCGACGACGGCGATGGTCTGAGCTTCGCGCTTGTCCCTCATCGCGCGCAGCGCCTGCGCGAGCGCGGCGGCCGCGTGAGCGTTGTGACCGACATCGATCCAGACTTCGCCGCCGCCGGCGCGGATCGGCGCGCTGAAGGGGCCGCGCGTGAGCGCCTGCAAACGCGCCGGCCAACGGGCGTTGGCGATGCCGGCGGCGAAGGCGTCGTTGGGGATCGGCGCATCGGCGTAGAGCAGCGCCGCGGCGGCGAGGCCGGCATTGTCGATCTGATGCGCGCCCGCGAGCGCCGGCAACGGTAAGTCTAGCGTTTCATCTTCGGTCTGCACGGCGAGTCGGCCATGCGCGGCATAGGCGTCCCAGTGCACGCCTTGCACGTGAAGCGGCGCGCCTGCCTTTTCGGCGGCTGTCTCAATCACCTCCCGCGCTTCGTCGCGCTGCCGCGCCACAATGGCTGAAACGCCGGGCTTCAAAATCCCCGCCTTGTGGATGGCGATGTCAGCCAGGGTGGGGCCAAGGACGTCTTGGTGATCGAGCGCGATCGGCGAGATGATCGTCGCAGCGGGTTTGGCGATGACGTTGGTTGAATCGTCTCGCCCGCCCATGCCGGTTTCGATGAGTGTGATGTCGGCGGGCGTTTCGCTGAACAACAGGAACGCGGCGGCGACGTGTGCGTCGAATTGCGTGAGCGGGTTCGTAGTCGGGTCGCCGGCGCTCCAAACGCGTTCCACGGCGGCGATGAGCGGTTCATCGCCGATGATTTCGCCGTCGACAACGAAGCGCTCATTCAATCGGAGCAGATGCGGCTTAGTGAAGGCATGCACGCGCAAACCCGCGGCTTCCGCGATCGCGCGCATGAAGGCGATGGTCGAGCCTTTGCCGTTGGTGCCGGCGACGTGAATGACCGGCGGCAGGCGGCCTTGCGGATTGCCCAGCGCATTCAGCGCCGCGCGGAGGGGCGCGAGTGCGAACGGCTTGCCGTGCCCGAACTCGGGGCCGAACAGCTCGGAGAAGCGTTGAAGCGGTAGATCGTGCGCAACCAAGATTCACGTTCCCCGGCCGACTCCCGCGAATGCGGGAGGAGGGCCGGGGTCCATGGTAGTGGAAAGTCGGGTCTGCGAGGAGCTTGCCGCAAGAATGGGTCCCGGCTCAGCGCGCGCTTCGCACGCTTGGCCGGGAAGCGTGGGAACGTTACTCCGCCGCCTTGGCGCGCGGCGCCTTGGCGGGCTTGCGCTTCGAGGCCGGCGCTTCTTCTTCCGCGTCGAACATCTCGACCGTCTCGGCCTCTGCGCCGGCGTTCGCGGCGCGCTTGGACATGAGCACGGACAGAATCGTCGACAGCGTCGCTTTCAGTTGGCGGCGATCGACCACCATGTCGACCATGCCTTTGTCGAGCAGATATTCCGAGCGCTGGAAGCCTTCCGGCAATTTCTGACGGATGGTTTGCTCGATGACGCGCGGGCCGGCGAAGCCGATCAGCGCGCCGGGTTCGGCGATGTGGATGTCGCCGAGCATGGCGTAGCTGGCGGTGACGCCGCCGGTGGTCGGATCGGCCTGCACCACGATGTACGGCAACCCCGCTTCCTTCAGCATCTGCACCGCCAGCGTCGTGCGCGGCAGTTGCATCAGCGAGAGGATGCCTTCTTGCATGCGAGCGCCGCCCGAGGCGGTGATTACCACCATCGCGGCCTTGCGGCGCACGGCGGCCTCAGCGGCGGTAATGAAGGCTTCGCCCGCGGCCATGCCGAGCGAACCCCCCATGAATTCGAAATCCTGCACCAGAATGACAGTCGGCAATCCGCCGACACGGCCGTAGCCGGCTTCCATCGTGTCGTCGCGATGCACCTTGCCGCGCGCAGCTTTGAGGCGGTCGACGTATTTCTTGTCGTCCTTGAATTTCAGCGGGTCGGTCTCGACTTTCGGCAGCGTGATTTTTTGCCAAGCTTGGTCGTCGAACAACTGCTTGAAGCGTGGTTCGGGACCGATCCGCATGTGGAAGCCCGACGGCGCCACCCAATGCGAGGCTTCGAGCTCCGAGCGATAGATCAGATCGCCGCTGATCGGATCCTTGATCCACAAGTTCTCGGGCGTATCGCGCTTTTCTTCGTCGCCCTTTTTCTTCAGGCCGGGCCGCGCGAAATTCGACAGCCAGTTCATGGGCTCAAGCCTTCCAGATCCCGGGCCGTATGCACAGCATCGCTCAAGAGCTTGACCTTGCGCAAGACGCGTTCGACGGCCTCTGGTTTCCCGCTATTGGCGATTTCATCGACAATCGCGGAGCCGACGACGACAGCGTCGGCGGTTAACGCCAGTGCGCGCGCAGCTTCTGGCGCGCGCACGCCAAATCCGACCGCAATCGGCAAACTCGTGGCCTGCTTCAGGTGTTCCAGGGCGGTGCGGACTTGGGTGGTGACTGCAGCTTTCGCGCCGGTTACGCCGACGACGGAAACGTAGTAAAGAAAACCGGAAACACCTTCGAGTACGGTTTTTAGGCGTTCATCATTCGTTGTCGGCGCAGCCAGGCGAATGAGCGAAATCTGATGTGGAGAAAGCGCTGCGCGCAGCGGCGCATCTTCTTCCGGCGGCAAATCGACGATGATGCAGCCGTCGACACCGGCCTTGTGTGCCTCTTCTGCAAAGGCCGTGTGACCCATTTGCTCCACTGGGTTTGTGTAGCCCATGAGGATGAGTGGCGTGTCTTTGTCGTGGGCGCGGAAGCGCGTGACGAGGTCGAGAGTCTTGCGGAGCGAGCCGCCGGCCTTGAGTGCGCGCTGTCCGGCTTTCTGCACCGATGGGCCGTCGGCCATCGGATCGGAGAAGGGGAAGCCGAGTTCGATCACATCAGCGCCGGCGGTGGGAAGTTGGCGCAGGATATCGAAGCAGGTCTCGTGATCGGGATCGTTCGCCATGATGTAGGCGATGAACGCCGCGCGATTGCGCTGCTTCAGATCGGCGAAGCGTTTGTCGAGACGCGCAGTCATTCCCCCTTCTCCCCTGCGGAGAAGGGGTAGGGGATGAGGGGCGAAGAGACGCGCGCGCTGTTGCAGGTGTGGCGTCGATTCATTTTGAAGGAGTGCGGCGGTTGAACGCCCCTCACCCCCCGGCCCCCTCTCCGCAGGGGAGAGGGGGAGATTGTGTGCGCCGCACTCACAGCTTCACGCCCAGCGCATCCGCCACCGTGAACACGTCTTTGTCGCCCCGGCCGCAGAGGTTCATGATGATGAGGCCGTTGGGGCCGAGTTCGCGCGCGATGTCGCCGACGCGGGCGAGCGCATGTGAGGGTTCGAGCGCAGGCAGGATGCCTTCGAGTTTGGCGCAGAGTTGGAAGGCGGCGAGCGCTTCGTCGTCTGTGGCGCTCAGATATTTGGCGCGGCCGATATCGTTCAGATACGAATGCTCGGGGCCGACGCCGGGATAGTCGAGGCCGGCGCTGATCGAGTGGCCTTCGAGGATTTGGCCGTCGGCGTTTTGCAACAGGTACGTGCGGTTGCCGTGCAGCACGCCGGGGCGCCCACCTCTGATGGCGGCGGAATGTTCGAAGCGATCATCAATGCCGCGCCCGGCGGCTTCGACGCCGTAGATTTTCACGTCCTCGTCGTCGAGGAAGGCGTGGAAGAGGCCGATAGCGTTGGAGCCGCCGCCGACGCAGGCCATCACCGCATCGGGGAGGCGGCCTTCGCGCTCAAGAATTTGCGCGCGGGCTTCGCGGCCGATGACGCTCTGAAAGTCGCGCAC
Source organism: Pseudomonadota bacterium (assembly GCA_018241475.1). Lineage (GTDB taxonomy): Bacteria > Pseudomonadota > Alphaproteobacteria > Caulobacterales > Aquidulcibacteraceae > Vitreimonas. Next base: position 7,004 of record JAFEDV010000215.1, read on the forward strand.
CATTTCCGGATACGGGTGCGGGCCGGCGACAGTGCCGATGCAATAGAAGGTGTCGTGCACGTTGGTGACCCAATCGCGCAGCGCTTCGTTCATCGCATCTTTCAGCGTCGCAGCGCCGGAGGCCACCGGCCGCACTTCGGCGCCGAGCAGCTTCATGCGAAAGACGTTGGGCTTCTGACGTTCAATGTCGGTGGCGCCCATGAACACCACGCACGGCAAACCGAAGCGGGCGCAGATGGTGGCGGTGGCGACGCCGTGCTGGCCGGCGCCAGTCTCGGCGATGATGCGGGTTTTGCCCATCCGCTTGGCGAGCAGCACTTGGCCGAGGCAATTGTTGATCTTGTGCGCGCCGGTGTGGTTGAGCTCGTCGCGCTTGAAGTAGATTTTGGCGCCGCCGAAATGCTCGGTGAGCCGTTCGGCGAAGTACAGAGGCGAGGGGCGGCCCACATAATGGGTCCAGAAATCGTCCATCTGCGCTTGGAAGGCCGGATCGGCTTGGGCGGCGCGATAGGCCTTCTCCAGGTCCAAGACGAGCGGCATCAGCGTCTCGGCGACGTAGCGCCCGCCATAGGCGCCGAAACGGCCTCTCTCGTCGGGCAAGTCCTGCCAGTTGCGGCGCGCGTCCATTGGGAGATTTAAGCTCGGGCTGCCGCCAGGAATTGGGCGATTTTGACCGGGTCCTTTAGGCCGGGGGCGCTTTCGACGCCAGAGGAGACGTCCACGATGGCTGCGCCGGAGGCTGCAATCGCCTCCTGCACGTTTGCAGGGGTCAGCCCGCCTGAAAGCATCCAGGGCCGGGTGAGGCGCTGACCGGCCAGGATGGGCCAGTCGAAGGCCGCCGCGTTGCCTCCCGGCAGGCCTCCGGGTGGGGGTTTGGCGTCGAACATCAACATTTCGGCGACGTTCTCGTAGGCGCGGGCGTCCGCCAGGTCTTCGCGCCGCGCGACGCCCAGCGCCTTGATCACGCCGGTGCGCGCGTACTGGCGCGCGTGCGCAACCAGCGACGGCTGCTCGCGGCCGTGCAGCTGAATCCAGTCGGGATTGGCGTGATGCTTGATCAGCTGCAGCAGCTCATCATCCGCGTCGACCGTGACCACCACGATCTCGGCCTTGCCGCGCGCGCGATCGCTCAGCGCGCCCAGCTTGTCTCGCGAGAGATGGCGCGGGCTCTTTGGATAGACAACAAAGCCGACATAGCGCGCGCCGCCATCGATCGCCGCATCCAGCGCGCGCGCATCGGTGATGCCGCAGATTTTGACGTCGGCCATAGGGCGTACCTAAGCACGCCAGTGGCCGACGTCACCCGTCGTCGCCCTTACCGCGACTTCAGCAAATCGCGGATTTCTGTCAGGAGCTGTACGTCGGCTGGCGGTGGGGGCGGGGCACAGCACGAAAGCGATGACGATGAACTTGATCGCCGCCAATTCCCCGAGGCGGTGACCGTCTGCAACCATTCGCGGCGATCTGCCATAGAACAATCGGAGGCGCCCGGTTCCCTGGCGTGATCGGTGAAGTGTCGGGTTGTGCCGGCTCGGTTCGTTCCTGGAGAAGGAGGACAACGCAATGCGCTTCATGATGCTGATGATCCCGAAGGGTTATGAAAACGCCGCGCCGGGGACCGTGCCGGACGCCAAAGCCGTCGAAGCCATGATGGCCTACAATAGGGAACTTCAGGAGGCCGGAATCTTGGTGGACCTGAACGGACTGCATCCGCCCTCGATGGGCGCGCGTGTGGCATTCAAGGGCGGCAGACCGATAGTGACGGACGGTCCGTTCACGGAAACCAAGGAAGTGCTCGGCGGCTACTGGATCATCAAGGTGGGTTCGCGCGCCGAGGCGATCGAATGGGCGAAGAAGTGCCCGGGCGGCGACAACGAGACCATCGAAGTGCGCCAGATCCAGGAGATGGAGGATTTTCCGGAAGACGTGCGGAAGGCGGCGGCTGGCTTCGACAAGATGGGCGGAGACTAAGGCTCTTCGCCGCCATTGACCTTGAGCCGGAGTTCCTTGCCCGGTTTGAAGAACGGCACGCGCTTGGCCGAGACCTTCACCGCAGCGCCGGTGCGTGGATTGCGGCCGGTGCGTTCGCCGCGCTTGCGCACCGAGAAGGCGCCGAAGCCGCGCAGTTCGACACGGCCCTCGCCCGCCAGGGCGCCGGCGATCTCATCAAGCACGATATCCACCGCGTGCTCGACGTCCTGCGCCTTCATGGGCGCGAACTCCTCCTGAAGCTTGGCGACCAGTTCGGATCGCAACATGGACCGCTCCCCAAAGATCCGACTTGCAAATAGAAGCCTGGCAATCGCCGAGGTCAACAGTTAGCTGATTGAAATAATGAAAAGAAAAGGCCCGGCGCAGGCGCCGGGCCTTGATTTGGACCGCCGGCGTCTTGCCGGCTTTTCACTGCCGCCGGTTGGAAGCCGGCGCTCCGGATTATTGCTTGCCTTTGTCCTTCAGGGCTGCGCCCAGGATGTCGCCGAGCGAGGCGCCGGAATCGGAGGACCCAAACTGGGCGATGGCTTCCTTCTCTTCCGCCATTTCCATGGCCTTGATCGACAACGACACCTTGCGGCTCGAGCGATCGAAGCTGGTGACCATGGCGTCGAGGCGGTCGCCGACCGAGAAGCGGTCCGGACGCTGCTCTTGACGGTCGCGCGAGAGATCGCTCTTGCGGATGAAGGCGCGAAGCGCGTTGCCTTCGCCGAAGGCGACCTCGATGCCGCCGCTCGCCACATCCACCACCTCGACAGTGACGATCTGGCCCTTGCGGAAATCGGCTTCGGCCATCGGATCTGACGCGACCTGCTTGATGCCCAGCGAAATGCGCTCCTTCTCGCCGTCGACGTCGAGCACCTTGGCTTTGACCATGTCGCCCTTGTTGTAGCGGGTGAGCGCTTCCTCGCCTTGAGCGTCCCAGGCGATGTCCGAGAGATGGACCATGCCGTCCAACTCCGGCGTCAAGCCGATGAACAGACCGAATTCGGTGATGTTCTTGACTTCGCCTTCGACGATCGAGCCGGCCGGGTGTTCGGCTACGAAGGCATCCCACGGATTGGCTTGCGCCTGCTTGATGCCGAGCGAAATACGGCGCTTTTCGCCGTCTACGTCGAGCACCTTGACGTCGACTTCCTGAGAGGTGCTCAGAATCTTCGACGGGTGCAGGTTCTTCTTGGTCCAGCTCATTTCGCTGACATGCACCAAGCCTTCGACGCCCGCCTCGAGTTCGACGAAGGCGCCGTAGTCGGTGATGTTGGTGACGCGTCCGGAGAACACGCCGCCTACCGGGTACTTGGCGTCGACGCCGTCCCACGGGTCGTTCATCAGCTGCTTCATGCCGAGGCTGATGCGCTGGGTGTCGGGATTGATCTTGACGATCTGGACCTTCACCGTGTCGCCCACATTCAGCACCTGGCTCGGGTGGTTGACGCGCTTCCAACTCATGTCGGTGACGTGCAGGAGGCCGTCGATGCCGCCGAGGTCCACAAACGCGCCGTAATCGGTGATGTTCTTCACCACGCCTTCGCGGACTTCGCCTTCCTTCAGCTGACCGACGATTTCAGCCCGCTCGCTCGCCCGCGATTCTTCGAGAACCGCGCGGCGCGAGACGACAATGTTGCCGCGCTGGCGATCCATTTTCAGGATCGCGAACGGCTGCGTGATGTTCATGAGCGGGCCGACATCGCGCACCGGACGGATATCGACTTGGCTTCCCGGCAGGAATGCATTGGCGCCGCCGAGATCGACGGTGAAACCGCCCTTCACCCGGCCGACGATGGCGCCGACCACCGATTCCTGGGCGGCGAAATTCTTCTCCAGACGCGTCCAGGCTTCTTCGCGGCGCGCCTTTTCGCGGCTGACGACGGCGTCGCCGAGCGCGTTTTCGATGCGGTCGAGATAGACTTCTACGATCTCGCCCGGCTTCGGGAGCGGGGCGTTGTCGTCGGTAAAGAATTCGCGCACCGGAATGCGGCCTTCAGTCTTGAGGCCGATATCGACGACGACGAAGTCGTGCTCGATTGCAACGACGGTGGCGGGGACGACCTTGCCCTCGACCATCCCGCGCGATTCGAAGCTTTGATCGAGCATCGTGGCGAAGTCGTCGCGCGAGGGGTTCAACGAGGCATTGTTTGTGGTGTTCTGGGCTTGTGCAGCCATGTGACGTCTGACTCCAACATTGACACGGGCCGGCCGGTTGGCTCCGGCGGTCTCGACGCCACCATGGCGCCGTCCGAGGTAGGCTGTGGTAAGGGCCAAGTACGCGAAACGGCCCGATGGCCCTATGGGCCCGCGGGTCGCTTGAGCGCCGCGTCGACAATGCGACGAGCGGCCTCCACCGCCGCCTCTATAGAAAGATGGGTGGTGTCGAGCAAGTGCGCGTCCGGCGCCTGCCGGAGAGGGGAATCGGCGCGGGTCATGTCGCGTGCGTCCCGTTCGGCGATCTGCCGCTCCAGCTCCGCATAGGTGATGTTCTCGCCCCGGCTTTTCAATTCCGCGAGGCGGCGTGCGACGCGGGGCCCCGGGTCAGCGGTGACATAGAGCTTCACGTCGGCGTCCGGGCAGATGACGGTGCCGATGTCTCGCCCGTCCAGCACCGCCCCGTTGGGGTCGTTGGCGAACACGCGCTGGGCCCTCCTGAGCACCACCCGCACGGCCGGGATATTGGCTACAACCGAGGCTGCGGCGCCTGCCGCCGCGGAGCGGATGCGGTGCTCGTCGATGCGCGTGAGATCGAGGTTCTCCGCCGCCGCCACCGCGGTTTTCTCGTCAGCCGGATCGCCGCCGGCGTCGAGCACGGCCAGCCCCACGGCGCGGTAGAGCGAACCCGTGTCGAGCCGCTTCAGCCCATAATGCTCGGCCAGGCGCCTGGCGATGGTGCCCTTGCCGGAGGCGGTCGGTCCATCCACCGCGATGATCATGGGGCGCGGCTCTATCAGTATCCTTGCCGCCGCGCGAGTGCAGCGGCCTGACGCGGCGTCCGGCTTGACACCGGACCTTGCGAGGCCCGGAATCTGGCGATGCAAAACGAACTCGACGTCCTCATCATCGGGGCCGGGCTCTCGGGCGTCGGCGCAGGCTATTATCTGAAGCGCGACTGTCCGGATCGCACCTTTGCGATCCTGGAGAATCGCGACGCCATCGGCAGCACCTGGGACTTGTTCCGCTACCCGGGCATCCGCTCCGACAGCGACATGTTCACGCTCGGCTATGCGTTCAAACCCTGGCGCGAGCAGAAGGCGATCGCCGACGGGCCGTCGATCAAGAAATACGTGAATGAGACGGCCGACGAGTACGGCATCCGCGAGCATATCCATTTCAAGCACAAGGTGAGGCGCGCTTCCTGGTCGAGCGAGACGGCGCGCTGGACGATCGAAGCGGAGCATGAGGGCAAGCCGGTGCGCTTCGTCAGCAAGTTCCTTCTGAGCTGCGCCGGTTATTACAATTACGACAAAGGTTATCTCCCCGTCTTCAAGGGGGCCGAACGCTTCAAGGGCCAGATCGTGCATCCCCAGCATTGGCCGGAGAACCTGGACTATTCCGGCAAGCGCGTGATCGTGATCGGCTCCGGCGCGACGGCGGTGACGCTGGTGCCGGCGATGACGGACGAGGCCGCGCATGTGACGATGCTGCAGCGCTCGCCGACCTACATGGTGTCGTTGCCGGCGGAAGATGCGCTGGCGAACTGGATGGGAAAGCATCTACCCGCGTCGGTCGCCTACAATCTCACGCGCCTTCGCAAGGTGGCGTTCCAGCAGTTCTTCTTCCGGCTTGCGCGCAAGCGGCCCGAGAAGACAAAGGAGCGCTTGCTCGGACTCATTCGCGAACAGCTCGGCCCCGACTACGACACGGAGACGCACTTCACGCCGCGCTACAATCCGTGGGAGCAGCGGCTCTGCCTGGTGCCGGACAACGACATGTTCCTGGCGATCAAGCAGGGCAAGGCCTCCGTCGTCACCGACACGATCGACACGTTCACGGAGAAGGGGATCAAGCTCGCCTCCGGCAAGGAACTCGAAGCCGACATCATCATCACGGCGACCGGCCTCAACCTTCAGATGTTCGGCGGCGCCGAACTCGACGTCGACGGCGAGAAGATCGAAACCGGCAAGCTTTACGCATACAAGGGCTGCATGTACTCGGACGTGCCGAACTTCGCCTCGGTGTTCGGCTATACCAATGCCTCCTGGACGCTTCGCGCCGATCTCATCTGCCAATACGTCTGCCGGGTTCTGAACTACCTGCACGACTACAAGCTGGATCAGGTGACGCCTCGGCTCGGGCCCCAGCATCAGGACAAGCCATTCGTCGATTTCTCATCGGGCTACTTCCAGCGCGCCAAGGACATTCTGCCCAAGCAAACCACGATGGCGCCCTGGAAGCAGAATCAGTCCTACGCCCACGACCTCATGGACTTGCGCTTCGGCGCGATCGAGGACGGCGTCTTGGAGTTCAAATCGATGGCTCGCCAGCAATTGGTCGAGGCGTCTCATGATCGAGTGCCGGTGAGCGCCTAGGTCAGGCGCTCACCGCCCGGGTCGCCGAGCGCTTCAAGCGGTCGTGATCTTCGATCCGGACCGTCGTTCCGCGCAATTCGAGAAGGGCGCTGTTCAACTTCCGAAGCCGCCGCTAACACCGGCCCGGCTGGAGGTTCGATGACCCGTTCTTTGAGTTTGATCGTGCTTGCCGCACTGCTTGTGGGCTTGCTCGCGGGAGAATGGATCCAGTCGACCGGCAATCCACAATGGCTGGGGGCGGTCGACGTGGTGCAGGCGTTCGGCGGGCTTTGGCTCAACGCGCTGCGGATGACGGTCATCCCGCTTGTGTTCTCATTGCTCGTCGTGGGCATCGCGTCCGTGGCCGACGCAACCGCGACCGGCGGCCTGGTGGCGCGCGCAGTTGCGCTGTTCACGGTGCTGCTCTTCCTCGCCGCCGTACTGACCATTCTCTTCGTCACCAGCGTGCTCTCGCTTTGGCCTGTCGACCGTGCGTCGGCCGCCAGCTTCATCGCCGGGGCCGGGGCGAGCGCGCCGCACATCGCGGCGCCGCCCAGCTTCGCCGATTGGCTGCAAAGCCTCGCGCCGTCCAACCCCATCACTTCGGCGGCGGAAGACAAGGTGCTGCCGCTTGTGGTGTTCGCGATCTTCTTCGGTTTCGCGGCGACCAGGCTCAGCGTGAGCATGCGCGAGTCGCTCGCCATGTTCTTCCGGGCGGTGTCGGAGACGATGATCGTCATCGTGCATTGGGTGCTGCTGGCCGGGCCGCTCGGCGTGTTCGCACTATCGTTGGGCGTCGGCGCCCACACCGGCTTCGCCGCCGCCGGGACGATTCTCCACTACATTGTCGTCGTCGCCGGCACGCTCGCTGTCAGCACCGTGGCGGCCTTCCTTATCGCCATTGTCTTTGGCCGCCAACCGGTCGGTAGGTTCATCACCGCCGCCACACCGGTTTGGGCTATCGCGTTCTCGACGCAATCGTCGCTGGCGTCACTTCCGGCGATGCTGGAGGCGGCGCGGCGCGGGTTGGGCATTTCGGAGCGCGTTGTCGATGTGATCTTGCCGCTGGCTGTTGCGGTATTTCGCTTTACCAGCCCGGTCGGCAATCTCGCCGTCTGTTTCTTTATCGCGCATTTGTACGGCTTGCACCCAACCGCGTTCCAGATGGCGAGCGGCGTCGCGGTGGCGTATGCGATGAGCATCGGCGCCGTGGGGCTGCCGGGCCAGGTCTCCTACATCGCCTCGATTGCGCCGATCTGCCTGGCGCTGGGCGTTCCGACGGACCTCCTCGGCATCTTTCTCGCCGTTGAAGTCATACCCGACATTTTCCGAACGTTGGGCAATGTGACAGGCGATCTCGCCGCGACCTGCATTCTGGCGCGCGGAGAAAAGACTTCCTCGGCGTTCTAGCCGCGGCGGAATTGCTGGCAGACGTCGGCATAGTGCGCCTGCACTCGTTCGATGCGCATCGCCGAATTTGCCCCGGCCGGCGTGGCGTCGGTGTCGACGCCGCCGGCTGTGTCGCCCTGCGCATTGATCCAGGAGCCGATGCTTCGCGCGGCGATGCGCACTTCCTGCGGCGCAAGCGCCTGCGCGACGCCTGCGGTAACGCAGTCGCAGAAGCCGCTGGATTGGAAGCGCTGGCACGACGCGCGATAGGTGCGGCGCGCCGCACCGACGTCGGCGTCGCTGGCGAATTGACGCGCGTCCGGCGATTCAGCCGAGGGCGGCGCCGGAGTGGCGCTGGCGTTGGGGTTAGCGGGCTCGGTTGGTTTCAGCCCGGCATCCTGGGCGAATGCAAAAGTGGCGGCGGACGCCGCGGCAAAAAGTGCTGCGGCGAAAGGCGTGGTCTTCATAGGGGTCTCCTTCGCCTGCCCAACGCGCAGTGAGGCGGACGGTTGCGCCCTTCCTGTCATTTGTCAGCGGTTACGCCGCTTGCCGGCTGGAACCTCGGTCGTTCGCGGGCCAATGTCCGGCGGCTTTCGCCGGCACACGCAAAGTGAATGCCGAACCCTGTCCGAGCGCGCTTTTCATGGTGACGTCGCCGCCGATGATGCGTGCAAGACGCCGCGTGATTGCCAGGCCCAAGCCGGTGCCGCCATAGGCGCGCGTCGTCGACGCATCGGCTTGCACGAACGGCTGGAAGAGACGGGCTTGTGCGTCCGGCGCAATGCCGATGCCGGTGTCGATGACTTCGAAGACGAGCCAATCGGCGCCATCCCTGTTCTGGCGCGCGGCGCGCAGCTTGATCTGGCCGTTGCGCGTGAATTTGGCGGCATTGGAGAGAAGATTGAGCAGGCACTGGCTGAGCTTGAGGCCGTCGGTCTCGGCGGCGCCGAGGCGAGTGCGGCATTCGATGCTGAGCGCCGTGCCGTTGGCGGCCGCGGCAGGGCGGACGGTCGCTGCGGCTTCTTCCACCAGCGCATCCACATCCACACGCGCGATGTCGGCGATCATGCCGCCGGACTCGATCTTCGAAAGATCGAGCACATCATTGATGAGCGCGAGCAGGCGATGAGCGGCGCCGTGAATGCGGTTGAGGTCGTCGACCTCTTGGCCGGCGCCGCGATCCTCGGCGTTTTCGCGCACGATTTCGCAATAGCCGATGATGGCGTTGAGCGGCGTGCGTAGTTCGTGGCTCATGGTCGCCAGGAATTGTGATTTGGCGATGCTGGCTTGTTCGGCGGTGAGGCGGGCGGCGTCCAGCTGTTCGAAGGCGAGCTTCAGCTCCTCATC
>JAFEDV010000216.1 GCA_018241475.1 Pseudomonadota bacterium
AAAGTTTCGGCGCAAGCCAACAAGAATGAGTCATGCCCAAATGGATCACGTTCCCCGGCCCAACTCCCGCGAAAGCGGGAGGAGGGCCGGGGCCCATTTCTCCGCGTGACGTTCAACCCAACGATGGTCCCCGGGTCTCCGCGCTTCGGGCTGCGCCCGGGGAACGTTGAAAAGGAGGTTCAAACTTGAACGAAGACCCACACAAGCAAGCACAGCACTTCATCAAGCAAGCGCAGCGCGCCGCAAAGCGCGGCGATCACGCCGGCGCCGAACGCTGGACGCGCACCGCCGAACGCTTCGCGCTGGCAGCGCAGCGCATCCAGGACAGGCTGCCGCTGTCGAGCGAAGAAGAAGACGAAGCGCTGGTCACCGAATTGCTGGCGCGCCTCGAGCACTACGCCGCGGCGGATCGGGAAATCCAAGCCTGGGATCGCGAGAAAGAAGTCCACGACGCGCTCACCGAGCAGGCTCAGCGCCACAATCTGCCGCTGCCGCCGCCGCTCAGGCCCTGCCCGGTCAACGAAAACGACCTCATCCGCATCGCGACCGAAGGGCTCTCGAATGTCGTCAGCGCTCGCTGACTTCGCCTTTTGCCCCGCAAGCCGCGCACGCGCCGGATTGCTCCACAGTGAAGTGCCCGCACGCAGGGCACGACTCGGCGCGATACGCAGTCGCGGCCGCGCGCGGCGTCGGCTGCTGCTTGCCTTCGCGCCGGTCGCGCAGGCTTTCGACCACCGGCCGCGGCCGCAGCATCACCAAATTATCCGGCGAGGCCCCGCGCGAGAAGCCGCGCGAAATCAGCCGCGCGGCGCTCTCGGCGTCGTTGGCTTTCTTGCTCAGGCCATCGCCGCGCGCATCGAACGGATCGACTTGCGCCAGATCGCTGCGGCCCAAATAGGAGACAGCCAACTCGCGGAAAATGTAGTCAAGGATCGACGTGGCGTGGCGGATGGTTTCGTTGCCTTTCTCTTCGCCCGCCGGCTCGAAGCGCGTGAACAGGAAGGCGTCCACATACTCTTCGAGCGGCACGCCATATTGCAGGCCG
>JAFEDV010000217.1 GCA_018241475.1 Pseudomonadota bacterium
CCATGTTTTCCGTTCACGACGCGCTCGCGGTCTCCCTCGCCGTCAATGTAAGGGAAGTGGTGTAGCTGGAGGATAGTGTTTGCGGGGAGTGCTTGCAGACGTAGTTTGGGGTGCTGCAGGGCATCGACACCTCGGGCAAGGATGGAACCGTGCGCGGCGTTTTCGGCTGGTGCGGGCCGCTGGGCGTGACGGTGACGCCCTTCGGCGTGCCGAACGCGGAAGAGGCGGCGCACGATTATCTTTGGCGCGTGCACAACGCCGTGCCGAAGAAAGGGATGATCGGGGTCTTCAACCGCTCGCACTACGAGGATGTGCTGGCGGCGAGGGTGCGCAAGCTGGCGCCGGCGGCGGCCATCGAGCAGCGCTACGGACAGATCAACGACTTCGAAAAATACCTGACCGAGAACGGCGTCACGATCCTCAAGTTCATGCTGCACATCTCCAAGGCCGAGCAGAAAGAGCGGCTCGAAGCGCGCTTGGAAGAGCCCAAGCACCAATGGAAGTTCAATCCCGGAGATCTCGAAGATCGCAAGCTATGGGACGATTTCGAGAAGGCCTACGAGGCGATGCTCGAGCGCTGTTCGACCGAGCATGCGCCCTGGCGCGTGATCCCAGCCGACAGGAAGTGGAAGCGCAACGCCATCGTCGCCTCCATCGTGCGCGGAACGCTTGAGAAGATGGACCCGAGGTATCCCAAGCCGGAGTGGAAGCCGGGGGATTTCAAGATTGCGTAGGCGGATCCTCGCCTCGGATGATGCCGAGCGAGATGACGCGCTTGATGGCTTCGTCCGGGCCGATGCTGAGCGGCTTCAGGGCCGCGCGCTTCATGTAGAGCAGATAGCCGGAGGTTGGCACCGGCGCATGTGGGACGAAGACAGCCACGAGATCGTCATCACCGATGTCGGTGACGACTTCCGAGGCGTGCTCATTGGTGATGAATCCGATGGTCCAGATGCCGGGATAGGGAAACTCCAGCAACACGGCTTGCTTGAACGATGTCCGCCCGGGCGCGGCGACCTGCCGGAATACCTGCTTGGCGCCGCTATAGATTGAGCGAACCAACGGCAGGTTGGCGATGAGATCGTCGGTGGAGTTGACGACCCAGCGGCCGACAAGATTGCCGGCGAGCGCCCCGATCAGCGTCAGCACGATGACGGCGATGATCACGCCGCTGCCGAAAAAGCTTGGCGTGAAAGGCTTTAGCCGCGCCGGGATGAGCGGGGTCACGTTATGGTCGATGACGCTGACGACAAGCCAGATCACCCAGATTGTGACGACAAACGGCAGCACCACGGCGACGCCCGCGAGAAACGAATTTCGCAGCCAAGTGAAGAGGTTGAAGCGGCGCACGGCGCGAAACGGACTCATGGCAAGGCATGTAGGCTGCGCCGTGCGCGCACGGAAGCGGTCTAGGCGCGGCTTGCGGCGCTCCCTACGTTTACACTCATGTTTGGCCGCAAGAGCACCTTCGTCTCGGCGCCGCGCAGACGCGGCGCGCGGGACGGTTTTTCCGAAACAGTCATCCGGGTCGTCGAGAGCATCGGACCCGCCGTTATCGGCGTGCGGCGCACGAGCCGGATGCGCGATCTCTACGACGGCGCCGGCTCGGGCGTGATCGTTTCGCCTGACGGCTATGCGCTAACCAACAATCACGTCGTGCGCGGCGCCGGCCGGGTGGAGGGCGTGCTGCACGACGGCAGCGTCGTCGCCGCCGAGGTGGTGGGCGCCGACCCGGATACCGACCTGGCCTTGCTGCGCTTGAATGGGCGCGGTCACCAGAGCGCCGAGCTGGGCGACTCGGATGCGCTCAAGGTCGGCGAGCTCTCGATCGCCATCGGCAATCCGCTGGGGCTTCAGGCGACAGTGACGGTCGGCGTGATTTCGGCGCTCCGGCGCACGCTGCGCGGCGAGAGCGGACGGCTGATTGAGGATGTCATCCAGACGGACGCGGCGCTCAATCCCGGCAATTCCGGCGGCGCCCTGGTCGATGCCGATGGCGCAGTCGTCGGCATCAACACGGCCATCATCGGCGGCGCGCAGGGCATCTGCTTTGCAGTGCCGAGCAACACCGCAAAGACCGTCATTCCCGATTTGATGCGCAGCGGACGGGTGGCCCGCGGGTGGTTCGGAATCGGCGGTCAAACGCAGGAATTGTCGCGTGCGCTGGTTCGCCGGCTCGGCCTCGACGTCGAAAGCGGCGTGCTGGTGGTGGCGATTTCCGGCGGCGGGCCGGCGGAAGCCGCCGGCCTGCGGGTGGGCGATGTGGTGCTGAAGCTCGACGGCCTCGCGACGCCCTCGGTGGATGCAGTGCATAAGCTGCTGACCGGCAATCGCATTGGCCGGCGCGTGGCGCTGGATGTGTTGCGCGATGGGGCGCGGATCAAGCTCGACCTTTCCGTGACCGAGCGGCCGGACGAGCGGCGCAGCGCCTGATGGATTTGCCGCGCGTCCGGAATGACGGAAGGGGTTGTAGCCGCACGCGACGCTGTCGCTGCGGGCGGTGCGTGGTGTCCTCTTGGCTCGGTCCCGTCAGAGTGCATGTCACCCGGACGGGAGAGCGGGGCGCGCACGAAGCGTGCGCAGGAAAAGGTAGTGGGGTTGGTGCTTGATGCGCGCCCCGCGTGATTTGTTTTTTCGGCCGGCGAAGACTCAGGGGCGTTGATACCGAACCTCGAGGAGCCATGCGTTTCAGAGACAAGGTCCCGCTGCTTCGATAACTGAAGCAGCGAAACTAAAGATC
>JAFEDV010000218.1 GCA_018241475.1 Pseudomonadota bacterium
CCGCTACCGTACCAGCTTACGACTCGCACCATGTAGGTCCGAAATACGATCCGCCCGGCCGCCCCGGTTTCGCGCACCTCTTCGAACACATCATGTTCAAGGCCACACGCGACATGCCGGCAGAGAACATCGACCGGCTTACAGAAGATGTCGGCGGCTTCAACAACGCCTCCACTTATGACGACTTCACCAACTATTACGAAGTGGTGCCCGCCAACCATCTGCAGCGCATGCTGTGGATGGAAGCCGAACGCATGGGCTCGCTGGTGATCGATGCGCCGACGTTCGATTCCGAACGCCACGTCGTCGAAGAGGAATTGCGCCAACGCGTGCTGGCCTCGCCCTACGGGCGCCTGTTCTATCTCGATCTCGCCATGGCCAATTTCCAAACGCATCCGTACGGGCGTCCTGGCATCGGTTCGATCGAGGACCTCGACGCGGCGACCGTCGACGACGTGCGCCGCTTCCACGCCACCTATTATCGCCCCGACAACGCCGTCCTGGTCGTCGCCGGCAATTTCGACGAGGCGCAGTTCAACCAGTGGGTCGACCAGTATTTCGGTCCGATCGCGCGCCCGGATCGTCCGATCCCGCGCGTCACCGCCGTCGAGCCGCCGCACCCGGCGCGCGACATCACCACCTACGCGCCGAACGTGCCGCTGCCGGCGGTGGCGATTTCCTATCCGCAGCCGGTGTCGACCAGCCCGGATATGCCGGCGCTGATCGTGCTCGACGCGATCATGGGCAACGGCGATTCATCGCGTCTGCATCATGCGCTGGTTTATGAGCAGCAGGTCGCTACCCAGGTGCTGACCAATCTGGAATCCACCCAGGACGCCGGCGCCTACACGATGGGCGCGATCCTTTCCGAGGGGAAGACCCCGGACCAGGTGGTGTCGAGCCTCGAAGCCGAAATCGCGCGCGTGCGCGATTCCGGCGTGACACAGGCGGAGCTGGACAAGGCCAAGAATGAGATCGTCACCCAGACGATCGAAGGTCGCGAGACCGCCTACGGGCGGGCCACCGAACTGGCGGACGCGATCATCCGCTATGGCGATGCCGCCTATGCCGATCGCCTGCTGGCGGCAATCCAGGCGACCACTGCCGCCGATGTGCAGCGTGTGGCGCGCACGATCTTCAACGACGATCATCGCGTGATCATCCGCTACCTGCCCGAGAGCGCGCGTCCCGCAGGGTCGGCGACGCCGGCCCTGTCGGTGTCGTCCGGCATCGCCGCCTTGCCGCTGACGATCGCCAGCGCCGATGTTCCGGTCTTCACGCTGGCGCCCGCCGGCCAGCGGCAACAACCGCCGCCGCCGGCTGCCCCCGTGAGCGCGCGTATTCCCCCGACCGCGACGCACACGCTCGACAACGGTCTGCGCGTGATCGTCGCGTCGAACCACGCTTTGCCGCTGATCAGCGCCGATTTCCGCATCGCCTACGGCGACGCAGCCGATCCGGGCAATCGCGCAGGCGTCTCGCAAATGACCGCGGACCTGCTCAACAAGGGCACGACCACGCGCAGCGCGACCCAGATCGCCGAGCAGATCGAGTCGCTGGGCGCAAGCCTAAGCACCTCGAGCGGCGCCGATTCGTCCGACGCCTTCCTGCAAACGCGGGCGGATCGCGTCGACGAAGCCTTCACGCTGTTCGCCGACGTGCTGCGCAATCCGACCTTTGCCGACGCAGAACTCGAACGCGAACGCCGGCAGACCTTGGACGGCCTGCAGGTCTCGCTGAGCGATCCTGGCGACATCGTCGGCCTCGCCATGCCGCGCGCCATCTATGGCGACGCGCCGTACGGCGCTGTCGCCTCGCCGACCAGCGTGCACGCCATCGCGCGCGCCGACGTGACCGCCTTCCATTCCACGTACTATCGCCCCGACACTGGCGTGCTGGTGATCTCGGGTGATGTGACGCCGGAGCAGGGGTTCGCGCTGGCGCAGCATTATTTCGGCGACTGGCAGCGCCCGTCGACGCCCGTGCCGGCGGAGCCGGACGCAACCGCGTACGCGCCGACCGCGCGAACCATCGTCATCGATCTTCCGCAGACCGGACAGGCGGCGGTGTCGATGGGCTTGCGCGGCATTACCCGGCGCGATCCGAGCTATTATCCGATGATCGTCGCCAACGCGGTGCTCGGCGGCGGCTACTCGGCGCGCTTGAACGAGGAGATCCGCATTCGCCGCGGCCTCTCGTACGGGGCGCGTTCGCAGCTCTCGGCGCGCTTGGCGCCGGGCCCGATCGTTGCGTCGGCGCAAACCCGCAACGATGCGGCGGTGCAGGTCTATCAGCTGATGGCCGCGGAGATCGCCCGGCTGGGTCATACGCCGATCGCCGAAGACGAACTCACCGCCCGCAAAGCGGCGCTGATCGGCAGCTTCGGCCGCAATGTCGAAACCACCTCGGGCTTGGCGAGTCAGATTTCGACGCTGGCGCTCTATGGCCTGCCGCCGGAGGAACTGCAGAATTACGTCGCCAATGTCAGCGGAGTGACATCACAGCAAGCGGGCGCAGCGGCGGCGCAATATTACGACGCGTCCCGCGCCGACGTTGTTATCGCGGGCGATGCGCAGCACTTCTACAGCGGCATCCGCCGGCTGCGGCCGAACGCCGAACGTATCCCGGTCGGCCAGCTCAACCTCGACCGCGCGGCGCTGCACTAGGGATTGTTGCGTCATCGATTGGATTGGCCCGTCATGCCCACCTGCGTGACGGGCCGGACCGACTCGGGTAATGCTGGCAGGCTCATGCGTGTGTTCTTCGCCGCCCTCGCGCTCAGCGTCCTCTCTTTTGCCGCTGGGATTGCTGGCGATTTGTCGATCGCCGCGCCGCCGGCGCCGTCGGTGGTCGTGCGCTTGCCGCCGCCGATTTCAGTTCCCGCCAACGCAATCCGCGCGCACCCATTGCCGC
>JAFEDV010000219.1 GCA_018241475.1 Pseudomonadota bacterium
CATCGCTCGGCGGGCGGGACTTCGTGCTCGGATTTGCTGATCCAGGCGGGCGTGGCGCGTGTCGTGATTGCGACCAGCGATCCGCATCCCTATGCGGCTGGCGTCGGCATCGAACGTCTGCGTGCAGCGGCGATCGCAGTCGAGATCGGACTCATGGAAGCGGAGGCCCGCGCGCAAAACGTGCGCTTCTTCGCAAGATGGGAGAAGACTTAAGCTGTCGAATTGAGTCCATTCGACCGCACGCCGTGCGGGCCGGGCCGCAAGCGGCAAGGCTTATCAGCATCGCCAACTGAGGACGAGGATCATCATCGCAACTGGGCTGCACGCCCCTCCATCGGCGTTCCCGGGTGCCGCCCGGGACGCTGCGGGATCACCAAGATGAGCAGAAGGATGACAATCGCAAGCACCGCCGAAGCGACGGGCCGACTCAGGCTAAGTCCGCCGTGGCTCAGCGGCTTGTCCAGGAAGTCGCCGACCGTTGCACCGAGCGGACGCGTCAAAATGAATGCCACCCAGAACAAGCCGGTGCGTGAAACGCTCGTCCAGAAGTAAAGTGCGGCGACAACGGCGAGAGCCGTTGAAAACACGAGTGCGCCGCCGAGATAGCCGAGTCCGAGCGAACCCGTTGTCGCCGCCGGGTCACTCGAACTCGCCGCCATCCAATCGCCGAGCGCAGTCCCCAGCGTCTGCGAGAACGTGATCGTCGTCCAGTAGAATGCCTCGACTTTCGGTGTATTCACCGTGGCGACGTCGATCGAGCGTTCAGACATATACCACGCCGCAAGCGACAACAGCACCAGCGCCAGCAATATCGTCGAACCGCCAATATAGCCGATGCCCAAAGAGCGCGTACAAAAGTCCGCAAGCGTCGTGCCGGCGGTCGTCGAAGCGACGATCGTCGCCCAGTACAAGAGCGGATGGAACCGCTTCGCTGCGATCTGGATGGCGACCAGCATCGCCAGAATCGAAAAGAAGATGGCCGTGCCGATCAGGTAGCCGTTTGGGTTGGCTTCAGCGGTCGTCTCTCCCAGCCACGTCATGGTGACGGTGTCGCCGCCGGTTTCGCCGAGGGTGGTGGCCAGGATCTTGATGATCCAGAAGCCAAGCGTGACAGCAGGAACCTTGCTGAGCATCGCCTGATAGTTTGTCTGTGTCGTCATTCAACCGCCCTAGAAAGTGAAAAGAACCGCCGCGTACCAGGAGGTCTGCTCCGCGCCTGAGATGTCGCGGCTCACATAGCCCAGCAAGTGGCGGCCCGGCGTGAGATCATAGGTTCCGCCCGCGCCCAGAGATGTCGCCGCCTCGCCGCCTCTGGTGTTTGCCGTCTGATGAAACACTTCGCCGCCGATCCGCAACCGGCGCGATACCGCGCGTGTAACAACCCATCCGGCGAGACAAAAGTCCTGATCGTCGCCGCCTTGGTTGAGTTCACAGCCGCCGCCGCCGAAAGTCGACCACTCGCCGATGTCGCGGCCGATCCAGATTGGGATCAAGAGCGACGCATGTCGTGCGCCAAGCCTGTCGGAGAGACTTGGCAGGAAGGCGCGCGGGAACACGGCCACATCCCATCCAAAGCGTTCCTGATTCAGGATGCGAAACTTCGCGCCGAGTTCGACGTTGCCCACGCCTGCCGCGAGCGGGCCGTCCCGTCCATGCTCGAACTCGACAGGAAACACCGCGGTGAGTTGAAGATCCGGCGTTGCGCCATAGTTGAAGTCGATGCCCGCTGCGCCGCTGTCGGAATTGTGCGTGTGACTGCCGGCCGCGAGGGCATAAATCTCGAAGTGCCGGTAATCGGTCGGAACAGGATCGTCGGAGAAATAGGGTGGTCCAGCCGCCACAGGCGTCGCGAGCGCCATGGCCGCGACCAATGCGCCGGACGCGATGGGTCGTGCCGACCATCGTGCTGACGCCAACCTGGTCCTCCTCACCTTGACGGCGCTCCCTTGTACCTAGACAATCTTGGTATGCAAGAAAACCCGCGCGGCCAGCTCGACTTGCTGCTGCTTGCCGTTCTCCGCTCGCGGCCAATGCATGGCTATGCCGTGGTCGCTGTACTTGCCGAACGCAGCGGCGGCATGTGCCGGTTCCCGGAAGGAACGGTCTATCCGGCTCTGCAAGCTCTTGAACGCAAGGGGCTCGTCGCCTCGGAATGGGAGCGCGTCGACGGCCGAAGGCGGCGCGTGTATCGGCTGACCCGCGCTGGCTTGGCGGCGCTGGTGAAGAAGGCGGAAAACTGGAAGCGCCTCACCCGCGGCATAGGGACCGTGCTGGCGTGGCAGGAGTAGCGCAATGACCGATGCGGTGGAGGTCTACCTGGACCGGCTCTTCGATCTCCTTTCAGGGACCGGCGCACGTGGGCGGCGCGCGCTGCTTGAGGCGCAGGCGCATCTGGAAGAGGCGGTAGAGCGCGGCCTCGACGCCGGACAGTCGCGAGAAGATGCCGAGCACGGCTCTATTGCACGCTTCGGAACCCCTGAAGCGATCGCCCGCGCGCACGCGAGCGCAGGGGCGCTGCCATTCACGGCGGCCGTCGGCCGTATCTTTGCCGCGGGTTGGCTGATGACGGGCGTTGCCGGCGTGGCGGTGGGACTCATGGGTCTCGTCGATATGGTGCTCGCCCGCACGGTTGGCCCAAACTTCGTCACCGACGATCCGGTCGACGTGATCTACACCGCCGAGCGCTGCCGCCAACTCGGGGTCGTAAACGGCGACGCCGCCACCTGCCGTGCCGCATCGATCGCGCACCACGTCGACGAACTGGCCACGCGTCCGCTCGCGCTCGGCGCGCTCGCACTCGTCCTGCTTGCTCTTTTTGTGGCGGCGCGCCGCACGACGGCTCTGCGGGCGTTCACGCAACTGCCGAGCGCCGCCATGATTTCGACTGCTGGCGTCGTTGGCTTTGGCGGCGTTGGCCTGCTGTTGCTCGCATACGGCGCACTGGGTATCGCGCTCGGCGAACGCGTCGAAGTGGGCGCGCATTTGGCCGAGGGTTTGGCCGGCGTCGCGGCGGGTCTTGTGTTCCTGCCGCAAGCGTGGCGGCAGCTCAGGAACGCGTGAGCGCGCTTCAGCGCCTGGCGATCAGCGGATCGCCTTCGCGCAGCAGACCGTCGAAATACGCGATCGTTCGCGTGAGGCCCTCGCGCAGCTCGATTGTCGGCGCCCAGCCGAGCAATGCTTTGGCCTTGTCAATGTTCGGCTGACGCTGCTTCGGATCGTCGCTCGGCAGCGGCTTCGAGACCTTCTTCGACTTCGAGCCGGTAAGGTCGATCACCGCATCAGCGAGCTCGATCATCGTGAATTCTTTCGGATTGCCGAGATTGATCGGACCCGGAACGTCGCCGTCCTTGTCCATGTAGGCTACGAACGCGTCGATGAGATTGTCGACATAGCAGAACGAGCGCGTCTGCTGGCCGTCGCCATAGAGCGTGATGTCCCCGCCTTTCAGCGCCTGCACGATGAAGTTGGAGACGACCCGCCCATCGTTCGGGTGCATGCGGGGTCCGTAAGTATTGAAGATGCGCGCAACGCGAATGTCGAGCTTGTGCTGGCGATAATAGTCGAAGAAGAGCGTCTCGGCGCAGCGCTTGCCTTCATCGTAGCAGGAGCGGATGCCGATCGGGTTGACGCGGCCCCAGTATTCCTCCGGCTGCGGATGCACGTCGGGGTCACCGTACACTTCCGATGTCGATGCCTGGAAGATCCGCGCGCGCAGGCGTTTGGCGAGGCCGAGCATGTTGATGGCGCCATGCACGCTCGTCTTCGTCGTCTGCACCGGATCGTGCTGGTAGTGCACGGGACTCGCTGGACAGGCGAGATTGTAGATCTGATCCACCTCGACATAGAGCGGAAACGTCACGTCGTGGCGGAGGAATTCAAAGTTCGGTCTGCCGATCAGGTGGGCGATGTTGCGCTTGCGGCCGGTAAAAAGATTGTCGGCGCAAACGACATCATCGCCGCGCGTCACCAGCCGGTCGCACAGATGCGAACCTAAAAAACCGGACCCGCCGGTAACCAAGATGCGCCGTTCGAACATGCCAGCGCTTTAGCAACGCCGCCGGATTGGCGCCAGCTTCTGCAAGCGTCGCGGCGTCAGGCGCCGGCGCCGTAGGCGACATCGCGCCGCGCCGAGACGACCATGATCCAGCCGCCAATCATGAACTCCAGCAGCGCCGCCGCCGTCAAAGCCAGAAAGACCGCGGTCGCGAAGGCCGAAAACAGCAGGAACAGGACCAGGTAGATCACCGCCAGCACTGCGTCGACGCACAGGTGCACGATTGCGGTCGTCCCCGTGTTGGAGGCCGAGCCGAGGTCGAGCGACAAGCACGCCACGATCGCCAGCGCGACGATATCGGCGGCGTTGATCGCAACGACAGCGCCGCTCATCATGGTGATATGAAAGAGCGGGCCGTGCCCTGAAGCGAGCGCGCCAGGCCCGCCGGCAAGCAACAGCAAATAGAGCAGAAATGGAAATATCAGGGCCGGAAATACCCGCAACACCAGCATCATGGCGCGTACTCGCTTCGGCCGCCGCCCCCGCCGCGGCCATGCCGTGGGCCGGATCGTCGCCAAAGACGCGGCAAATGTGTGGCTCGTCGCCCCCAGCGCGACTACT
Source organism: Pseudomonadota bacterium (assembly GCA_018241475.1). Taxonomy (GTDB): domain Bacteria; phylum Pseudomonadota; class Alphaproteobacteria; order Caulobacterales; family Aquidulcibacteraceae; genus Vitreimonas. Next base: position 4,616 of record JAFEDV010000219.1, read on the forward strand.
CGGCCGCCACTGCCGCCGTCTGCTTGGCCAACCGGTCGAAGGCGACCAGATCGCGCACAAGTTCTTCGAGCTGGGCGAACGGCACCATGTTGGGCCCATCGCTTGGGGCGTTGTCGGGATCGGGATGCGCTTCAAGAAACACCGCCGCCACCCCGATCGCCACCGCCGCTCGCGCCAGCACCGGCACGAACTGGCGTTCGCCGCCAGAGCGATCGCCTTGACCGCCGGGCTGCTGCACGGAGTGCGTGGCGTCGAACACCACCGGCGCGCCAAAGCTTTTCAGGATAGGCAGCGCGCGCATGTCGGAGACCAGGGTGTTGTAGCCGAAGCTAGCGCCGCGCTCGCACGCCATCACGTTGGGATTGCCGGAGCCCGTGATCTTGCTGAGCACGTTCTTCATGTCCCACGGCGCCAGGAACTGGCCTTTCTTCACGTTGATCGGCTTGCCGGTTTCAGCAGCCGCCACGAGAAGGTCGGTCTGGCGGCACAGGAAGGCGGGGATTTGGAGCACGTCGACCACTTCCGCCACGTCTGCACATTGGTCGGGCAGATGCACGTCGGTCAGCACCGGCACGCCGAGTTTGGTGCGGATTTCCTCGAAGATCGGGCCGGCCACTGAAAGCCCCGCGCCGCGTTTGGTGTGCAGGCTGGAGCGGTTGGCCTTGTCGAAGCTGGTCTTGTAGATGAAGCCCGCGCCGGCGCGCTTGAACACGTCGCGCAGGAATTCCGCCGTCTCCAGCGCATGCCCGCGGCTTTCGAGCTGGCAGGGGCCGCAGATGAAGGTCAGCGGCAGGTCGTTGCCGATCTCGATCGGCGTCGATTCGACCCGCGGAATACGGATCGTGCTTGCGGGCGCGGCGTCAGCCATCGGTCGTCCTTTCGAACTCTCCCGACATAGGCTCCCCGGGGGCGAGGCTCAACCGCATGGCTGCCCTGCGCGCCAGCGCCGAGCGTGCAAACTGAACGGCCATCACCAAGATCACAATCCCCAACGCTGCGAAGGGCAGTTTCTGCCGCGCTTCGTCGCCCAGGGCCGCCCCCAGCGCGTTGAAGAGTGCGGAGATCACCCCGGCATAAACGAATGCCGAGCCGATGACGTAGGCGGCCACCCGCGTGAACGGCGCATGAAAGAGACCGGAGGCGATGAACAGCGGGATGCGGGTGCCCGGCACGAAGCGGGCGATGGCCAATGTCAGCCCCAGCCGCTTCAGCACACGCTCGCGCGCCGCCAGCACATCGGCTCGCTGCGTCATGCGCCGTGTCCAGCCGAACACGTGCGCGGCGCGCCCGATCCAATACTTGAAGAGGTCGCTGCAGCTGATGCCGAAAACGAGGAGAAGGTAGCAGGCGAGCGGATCGGCGCCGGAGAGCGACGCGGTCGCGGCGCCGACGACGGCGGTGTCCTCCTGAATGAACGGCGTGATGACGATGAGGAGATAGATGCCCCATGGCAGCGTCGAGACAAGATGGGTGAAATCCATGCGTCAGGGCGCAGCGATTGTGTGGCTGACGGGGCAGGGCGGTTCTTCTTGTGCGGCGCGCGCCTGCAGCCATTCGCGCACGTAAACCGCATCGGGATTGGCGCTCCGTCCGGGCGGCCAGGCGAGCCAGTAGGAGAAGTCATCCCGCACCGAGAGGTCGAAGGGCGCCACCAGGCGTCCGGCGCGCACTTCGTCCACGGCGAGCCAATGGCGTCCGAGCGCCACGCCTTCGCCGGCCAGCGCCGCGCGCAACAGAAGCGGCGAGTCGTCGAACATCGGTCCGCTTCCCGGCTCGCCCCAATCCAAGCCTGCCGCACGAAACCAACGCGCCCACGATGTCCAGACGTTGCGCAGCAAGGGCACGCCGGCGAGGTCCTCGGGTTTGGTCAGTCGATGGCGCTCCAGAAACCCCGGCGAGCACACGGGCGTGAGCGCCTCGTCAAACAGCTTCGCCGTGTTAAGGCCCGGCCAGCCGCCCAGCCCGAGCCGCACGCCGACGTCAATGCCTTCGCGCTTGTAGTCGGAGAGTACTTCGCTCACGCGCAGTTCGATATCGATGTCCGGATGCTCGGCGCGAAACTCAGCGAGGCGGGCGTAGAGCCAGGTCGATGCCAGGCTTGGCACTGCGGTGATCACGACGTGGCGGCGACGGGAAGCGCGTTGGCGCGGCGTAGCGAAAGCTTGATCCAACAGGCTCAAGCCGCCGCGCACCTGCGCCAGCAGTTTCAAGCCGGCTTCAGTCGGCAGCATCGTGTTGCCGGCGCGGCGGAACAGCTTGGCGCCCATGCGGTCCTCCAACTCGCGGATGCGATGGCTGACCGCGCCATGCGTTAGACCGAGTTCTTCAGCCGCCTTGGAATAGGACTGCAAGCGGCCGGCCGCCTCGAAGGCGCGAAGCGTCTGTAGCGAGGGTAAATGCGCCACGTTCTGAGCCTTTCGGCCTGTGAATTTCGCTCACATCCAGGTCGTAACCTGCTCGTTCGCGGTCAAGGGGCGCCATCACCATCTCCCACTCGCCGCTGGAAGAAACGGGAGATTTTAGGATGCGTAATGGTCTTTACATCGATGAACTCGAGCACGGTGCGCCATGGGCAATCAGGGCCGCGTCGGTCGCAGTGTCGGCGCTGCTCGTCCTCATCGTCGCTTTGCCGGTCCTGGCCGTCGGCGCTCGCATTTTTGCGTAGATGCCGGCGACTCTGGCGGGACCGCCATGCGTCCCCTAGCCCACGAGCCCGGGCGGTCCCGCCAGTTCTCTTTCACCGGCGACACGCAGCAAGTGATCCTGCAGGCGGCGCGAGAGTTTCTGTAGATTGAACCGGTCCAGCGCCAGCGCCCGCCCGGCTTCTCCCATCGCCCGCGTGCGCGCCGGATCGTCCAGCATCCGTGCGATCCGATCCGCCAGGGCCGCGTCGTCGCCTTCATCGACCAGGTAGCCTGTCTTGCCGTCCTCAACGCATTCGGGAATGCCCGCGTGCTTCGTCGCCGCCAGCGCGCAATTCGACAGCATCGCCTCGACGCAAACAAGCGGCAGCCCCTCCGCGTCGCCTGAGCGCGCCCGCTGGGACGGGACGCACACGATCGTCGCCTCGCCAAAGTGCTTCGGCATTTCGTCGGCCGGAATCCAGCCCGGCAATTCCGCTTGCACGCCGGCCGCGTGGAGCTGCCGCACCAACGGCGCTTTCAATTCGCCATCGCCGAGGAGGCGCACGCGCCAGTTTTTCAGCCTTGGTCCCACGCGCGCCAGAGCGGCGATCAGCGTGCCGATGCCCTTCTTCTCGGTCCAGCGCCCGGCGAACAGCAGGATGTTCTGCTTCTCGCCCGGACCGAAGCGCTCGGGGTCGGCGGAATTATAGTGCACGATCATCTTTTCATTCGGGCAGCCGCGCATCGCGAGTTCGCGGCGGATGAAGTCGGAACAGGGCAGGATGAGCGCCGCCTCGCGCCACATCTCGCTGCGATGGCGATTGTAGGCGCGCACCGGCAGCCAGCTCGTGTTCATCTTCTTGGTGGCGTCGCCGCCGTAATAGGTGACGACCAACGGCACGTTCAGCGCGCGCGCCAGCGGCATGGCATAGACGCCGCCCTTGCCGAAATGCGCGTGGATGGCGACTGGCCTTTCCGCCGCAAGCCGCTCTCTCAGTTGCTCGGAAACCCAGCCGAATTGCTTGAAGCCGGCTTCGCCGCCGAATCCGTGCAGCGTTTTGATATTGATGACTTGCGTGCCAGCGGGCGCGGGGCTGCGGAGGCTGTTGCCGACAAAGATCGGTGCCAGCGCGTCGAAGGCGCGATACGCGCGATGCACGAAGCTTTCTGACGGTGTGAACATTTCGTCCACGTAGGCGAGTACGTTCGGCATCAGCGGGCGCGATCCTTCTCGGCCCACGCCAACGCGGTGCGGATGATGTTGTCGATCGACGAATGCCGCGGCTTCCACCCCAGCAGGCGCTCGGCCTTCGCAATGGAGGCGACCAGGCTGGGGGGATCGCCTGCGCGCGGCGGCGCGACCTTGCGCGCGATCTTGCCGCCGGAAATGCGCTCAACCGCATCGGCCAGCTCCTTCACGGATGTCCCGACGCCGGCGCCGAGGTTGAAGACCTGGCTTTCATTGCCGGCCTCCAGCCACTCGAGCGCGCGCAGATGCGCGTCCGCCAAGTCCGTCACATGCACGTAGTCGCGCACACACGTGCCGTCGCGGGTGTCTAGTTTGTCGCCGAAGATCGCGAATGTGAAGCCGCCATCCAGCGCGCCCCGGATGGCGAGGGGAATGACTCGCGGATCGTGTGTGTTGCGTTCGCCGGTTTCCATCGCCGCGTCGGCGCCGGCGGCGTTGAAGTAGCGCAGGATGACCGAGCGCATTCCGTAAGCGGCGCCGAACTCCCGGATCATCCGCTCGCCGACCATCTTGGTGGCGCCATACGGATTGATCGGCGATTGCGGCGTCTCTTCCGTGATCAGTTCATTGTGCACGCCATAGGTCGCGCAGGATGA
>JAFEDV010000021.1 GCA_018241475.1 Pseudomonadota bacterium
AGCGTGACGAAGGCGGTGGCGCTACGCGCGTTGTCGCCGGCCTGCGCGAGCGCCCGCTCCTCCCCGTGCGGTGCGCCGCCGTCGCCGGTCACGCCCTCGCCTGCGACTACGCCGTCTTTGACAATCACGCAGCCGACGGAAGGGTTGTCGCCCGTGCGTCCCACGCCCTGCGCCGCGAGAAGAAGGGCGCGGCGCATGTGGGCCTCGTCGCTCACGGCAGCGGCGGCAGCTTTTCCGCCCGCGCTTCATCGAGATAGCGCGCGGCGCGCGGCTTCAGGGCGGCGTCGAGTTCAATCAGCAGCGGGTTGCCGGTCGGCATTTCCAGGCCAACCACGGCTGCGTCCGACATGGCGAACAGATGCTTCATGATGGCGCGCAAGGAATTGCCGTGCGCAGGAACGATCAGATTCTTGCCCGCGCGCAAATCGGGCGCGATGGCGTCGTTCCAATAAGGCATCACCCGTTCGAGCGTGGTCTTGAGCGATTCCGTCGCCGGAATCGGCACGCCGGCGTAGCGGCGGTCCTTGGCGAGATCATACGGTCCGCCGGGGTCGAGCGGCGGCGGGGGCGTATCGTAGCTGCGTCGCCAGAGCTTCACCTGCTCGGCGCCGTGGCGTTCGGCGGTCTCGGTCTTGTTGAGACCGGTGAGCGCTCCGTAATGCCGCTCGTTCAGCCGCCAGCTTTTCACCACCGGCAGCCACAGGAGGCCCGCCTGTTCCAGAGCGATGTTGCCGGTGCGGATGGCGCGCGTGAGCACGGAGGTGTGGATTCCGTCGAAATCCACGCCGCATCGAGCTAGAAGCTGGCCCGAGCGCACGGCCTCCTCCACGCCCAAGGGCGAGAGATCGACATCGACCCAGCCGGTGAACCGGTTTTCCAGATTCCACTGGCTCTGGCCGTGGCGCAGCAAAGCAAGAAACGTCATCCGCGCCTGCCTTTTCAGGCCGGCTCAGAGGCGTCAAGAGGCATCGAGAACCGAAGCCGCCTAGGCGCGGGGCATTGAGGCCGCTAAACCGGCTGCGGATGCGCGTCTGGCTCATGCACCCCGCCGTTTTCTATCCGCTCGCAGCGATCGTCGCGGCGACCGTGATTGCGATCAGCATCCGGCCGCAATCATGGCCGCACGCGCCGGCCGCGGTGGCGGGTCAGCAGATTGGCGGCGCCCTGGTGCTGGCGCAGTCAAGTTTCGATGCGCCGGCAGGCGATGCGGATCAGAACCTCTACGTCACGCGCAACTTCCTCGGCCAAGCGCAGACGTTGCGCATCGCCGCTTTGCCGAGCACGCCAGCGCCTGGCGCGAACGATCGCGGCGTGCAGATTCTGCTATCATCCGCGGCAGCCACGGCCTTGGCGAACCAGCCCGCGACCATCTCCGTGAACTACAATCCGCTGCCGATCAACGCGGCCACCGGCCTGGCCGTCAGTCTTCAAGGCGCCGGACCGGCGGTGTGGGTCACCCAGGCCGCGCCGCCGCAACAAGGGATGCTTCGCTTTGAAGTCCCCGCCCAAGCCGGCGTCAGCGCCGTGGGGCTGCGCGCGATCAGCAACAACGGAGATCAGCACGAAGCGTATGGCCTCGAAATAACGCGCATTTCCATAACGCCGCACCCGTAAACCACGCCCACGCATTGAACTTCGCGGGCTTTTCGCCCAAACACGCGGCTCTCCCCGGCCGCCCGGAAATGCCCTCATGCTGCCTTCGCCGCGCGCAAGTCTCGCGCCCAACACCGCTGAGTTCGAAACGCTGCCGCTGGTGAAGCCCACCGGCTTCCGTGAATACGACGCGCGCTGGTGGTTCGGCATTCCGAGTTCGGACAAAGCGCCGGAGCTGAACTTGCTCGGCGTTCAAGCGTTGGGCCTGGGGCTTGGCACGCTGATCCGCGAAATGGGCGTCGAGCGCAAGATCGTTGTCGGCCACGACTTCCGCTCATATTCGCTCTCCATCAAGCAGGCATTGACGCTGGGCCTCATTCAGACGGGCATGGAAGTGCACGACATTGGCCTCGCGCTTTCGCCGGTGGCGTACTTCGCACAGTTCGCGCTCGACATTCCGTGCGTGGCGATGGTCACCGCCAGCCACAACGAGAACGGCTGGACCGGGGTGAAGATGGGCGCAAACAAGCCATTGACCTTCGGCCCCGAGGAAATGGGCAAGCTTCGGGACATCGTCGCAGCCGGTGCCTTCAAGCCGCATGCTGGCGGCAACTACATCCGCATCGAGAACTTCCGCGAGCGCTATCTCGAGGAAGTCACCAAGGGCGTGAAACTGGCGCGGCCGCTCAAGGTGATCGCGGCAACCGGCAACGGCACCGCCGGCGCCTTCGGTCCCGAGGCGTTGCGGCGGATCGGCGCCGAGGTGATCCCGCTCCACACAGAACTCGACTGGAATTTCCCCAACTATAACGCCAATCCCGAAGACGCCGAAATGCTGCACGACATGATGGCGGCGGTGAAAAGGCACGGCGCCGACATCGCGCTCGGCTTCGATGGCGACGGCGATCGCTGCGGCGTCGTCGATGACGAAGGCGAGGAGATCTTCGCCGACAAGATCGGCCTCATCCTCGCGCGCGATCTTTCGGCGCAGTATCCGAGCGCGACCTTTGTCGCCGACGTGAAATCGACCGGCCTCTACGCCGTCGATCCGGTGCTGAGGGCCAACGGCGCCAAGGTCGATTACTACAAAACCGGCCACTCCTACATCAAGCGCCGCACCACCGAGCTCGGCGCGTTGGCGGGCTTCGAGAAGTCGGGTCACTTCTTCTTCCGCCCGCCGCTTGGGCGCGGCTATGACGACGGCATCGTCGCCGGCATCGCCGCCTTGAAGGTGCTGGATCGCAATCCGGGCGAGAAGCTCAGCGACCTGCGCAAGGCGCTGCCCAAGAGCTACACCTCGCTCACCATGAGCCCGCACTGCGACGACGAGAAGAAGTATGGAATTGTCGAGCAGGTGGTGCAGCAATACCAAGAACTGGCGAAATCCGGCGGCAGGATTCTCGGCCGCCCCATCCGCGATGTGAACACCGTGAACGGTGCGCGCGTGACGTTGGAGGATGGCGCCTGGGTGCTGGTGCGCGCCTCGTCAAACAAACCCGAATTGGTCGTGGTGGTTGAAAGCATGACCAGCGACGCCGACATGAAGGCGCTCTTCCGCGACGAAGTGAAGCCGCGCCTCGCCCGCTTCCCCGAAGTCGGCGCCTACAATCAGGAGATTTGAGGTGGATGCCCTTCCCCTTCGTGCTCCCCCGACAGGGGGAGCTGTCAGCCGAAGGCTGACTGAGGGGGCGGCGCGAGCGCTTGCAAGCCTGAGCACTCACCCCTCCGTCGCGTGCTTGCGCACGCGCCACCTCCCCCTAACGGGGGAGGACGGGTACACAACGCAAGCATTCGAGTTGGAGTCCGCGTTATGCGTGTAACAATGATTGGCACGGGCTATGTGGGCCTCGTTTCAGGCGCGTGCTTCGCGGATTTCGGCCACACCGTGACCTGCGTCGACAAGGACGCCTCCAAGATCGAGCGGCTGAAGAAGGGGGAGATCCCGATCTTCGAACCGGGTCTCGACGAGCTGGTGAAGGACAACGTCGAGCAAGGCCGCCTCTTCTTCACCACCGATCCGAGCGAAGCCATCCGCGGCGCCGACGCGGTGTTCATCGCCGTCGGCACCCCGTCGCGGCGCGGCGACGGGCACGCGGACTTGTCGTACGTTTATGCGGCAGCCGAAGACATCGCCGGGCTGATGCAGGGCTACACGGTCGTCGTCACCAAATCGACGGTGCCGGTCGGCACCGGCGATGAAGTCGAAGAGATTATCAAGAAGCGCCGGCCCGATGCGCAATTCGCTGTCGTCTCCAATCCGGAATTCCTGCGCGAAGGCGCGGCGATCAGCGACTTCAAGCGTCCAGACCGCGTCGTCGTCGGCACCGATGACGAACGCGCGCGCGAGCGCATGCGCGAGCTTTATCGGCCGCTCTTCCTGAACGAAACGCCGATGGTGTTCACCGCACGCCGGACGTCCGAATTGATCAAGTACGCCGCCAACGCCTTCCTGGCGATGAAGATCACCTTCATCAACGAGATCGCCGATCTCTGTGAAGAAGTCGACGCCAACGTGCAGGAGGTGGCGCGCGGCATTGGCCTCGACAATCGCATCGGCCGCAAGTTCCTGCATGCAGGGCCGGGCTATGGCGGATCATGCTTCCCGAAGGATACGCTGGCGCTGATGAAGACGGCGCGCGACGCGGGCGCGCCGATCGAACTGATCGAAACCACCGTGCGCGTCAACTCGGCGCGCAAGCAGAAGATGGCGCAGAAGATCATCGCCGCGCTCGACGGCAACGTGAAAGGCAAGACCATCGCGGTGCTTGGCCTCACCTTCAAGCCGAACACTGACGACATGCGCGATGCCCCAGCGCTCGACATCGTGCCGACTCTGCAAGCGGAGGGCGCGCGCGTGCGGGCGTTCGATCCCGAAGGCATGAACGAGGCCAAGCACATGCTGAAGGACGTGACCTTCGCTTCCGGACCCTACGATTGCGTGCAAGGGGCGGACGCGGTGGCGATCATCACCGAGTGGGACCAGTTCCGCGCGCTCGACCTCGACCGCATGAAGGATGCGCTGAAGGCGCCCGTGGTGATCGACCTGCGCAACGTCTATCGCCCCGAAGAGATGCGCGCGAAGGGGTTCAAGTACGTGAGCGTCGGGCGGGCATAGGAACCATCCGTCATCCCGGTCACGCCTCGCGTGCCCTGGATTGCAAGCTATGGTAGACGCCAAGTTTGAATCGGGATGGATCGCGCCATGCCCCTTCGCAAATTCTCCGAGATCGTGAAGCTCGCCGAGAAGCATCACGGCAAGGCCGGGCTGGAAGCGAAGCTCGCCGAGCACGGTGGCGGCAAGCCTGGCAGCCTCAAACAAACCGATGACCGCTTCCTCGCCGGCATGTCGAAGGCGGTGTTTTCCGCCGGCTTCTCGTGGGAGGTGATCGAGAAGAAGTGGCTAGGCTTTGAGGAAGCCTTCGATCATTTCGATCCGCACAGGGTCTCCTTCTACGCCGACCGCGAGATCGCGCGCCTGCTCAAAGACACGCGCATCGTCCGCAATGGCGCCAAGATTCAGGCGACCATCGCCAATGCGCGCTTCGTCGTGGACACTGCGAAGCAGCACGGTTCGTTCGCCAAGTTCCTCAAGGGCTGGCCGACTACGGATCAGGTTGGCCTGCTCGAGCACTTTAGGAAGAACGCTTCGCATCTCGGTCCCGCCGGCGCGATGTACTTCCTGCGCTTCAATGGCTGGGACGCTTTCATCCTCTCGCCGGATGTGATCAAAGCGCTGATCCGCGAAAAGGTGGTGAGCAAGGCGCCCACCTCGAAAGCCGACATGAAAGCGGTGCAGGCCGCCTTCAACGCTTGGACCGCCGAGAGCGGCCTGCCGCAGAAAGACGTGAGCCGCATTTTGTCGTTTAGTGTCGGCCCGAGCGCCTAGCCGCCGATTGCGGCCAGCCTAGATTGTCGCCTCCACGCCGCCCTCCTGCTAGATGCTGAACGCCATGACGAATTCCTCTTCTACCGCCGCGCCTGCCTGGTCCGAGATCGAACGCCAAGCCGCGCGGCTGGAGAAGGCCAGTCTGCTTGATCTGTTCGCGGCCGATTCCGCGCGCGCGGCGAAGCTGAGCTTTGAAGCGCCGCACCTGATCGCGGATTTCTCGAAACAGCGCATCGACGGCGCCGCCATCGCGGCATTCGGCGCGCTCG
>JAFEDV010000220.1 GCA_018241475.1 Pseudomonadota bacterium
ATCACTTCGCGTCTGTCGCGCACCAGGATCAGCGTCGCCGCATCACGCGGGCGCGTGGCCTTGGCCTGGTCGGCGCCCTTAGCGTCGGACGCCGGTTCGTCCGGCTTGGGATCAAAATCGGCGGCCGTCGCCTCTGCCTGTCGCCTTTGAGCAGTGCGGTTGGAACCGCGCCGTCTCCCGCCTATCGTCGCATGTGGCAAGCGGGAGGCAAGCATGGCGCGGCGGAAACCAGGTGAAGGACAGATCGCGCTGGTGACAGGCGCCTCCGCCGGCATAGGCGTCGATCTCGCCGAATGCTTCGCCAGCGACGGCTACGATCTCATCCTCACGGCACGCAACGAAAGCGCCTTGAACGAAGTCGCTCAACGGCTCGCCGGCGCGCATGGGGTAAAGACGCACGTGATCGCACAGGACCTCGGGGCCATCGGCGGCGGTATGGCGCTCGCCAACAATATCCGCATGCGTGGCCTTGAAGTCGACGTGCTCGTTAACAACGCCGGCTACGGCCACGCTGGCGCCCTCACCTCCTCCGACCTGCCCACCCAGCTCGGCATGATCGATCTCAATGTCCGGGCGCTGGTCGAACTCACGTATCTCTTCTGGGACAGGATGCTCGCCAACAAACGCGGCGGCGTCCTCAACGTCGCTTCCACCGCCGCTTTCCAGCCCGGGCCGCTGATGGCCAACTATTATGCGTCGAAAGCCTACGTGCTCTCATTCTCGGAGGCGCTCTGGGAAGAAGCACGCGGCACGGGCGTGCGCGTGAGCTGCCTCTGCCCCGGCCCGACGGAATCGAAATTCCGCGAACGCGCCGGAACCGGCAAGACCCGCCTGGCCAAATCCGCGAAGGTGATGCCATCGGCGCTTGTCGCGCGCCAAGGTCACCAAGGCTGGAAACACAACACCCGTGTCGTTGTCACCGGCGCGCGCAATGCCATGCAAGCCGCGCTCGTGCCGTTCATTCCGCGAGGGATGCTGCTCGGCATCGTGCGCAACATTCAATCGCCGGCATAAGTGGCTACTCGATCGTGACGTCGCTGCCGATGGAGCCGTGAACGTCGCGCCGTTCCGGCGCTCCTGCGACGTGAATGTCAGTTCCGAGACCCGCGCGCGCCGCGATGGATTGGCTTGCATAGACCGACATATCGGCGCCCATGGACGCGGTTGCGCGTACATCGTGACAGCGCAAGTGCGACGCGTGCAGATCGGCGCCCATGGACGCCGAAGCGGTCAGCGCGCCGCAGGTTCCGTCAATACTGAGGTCGGAGCCCATCGACGCGGTGGCGTCGAATGTGTCGGCGGCGACGCCGCGCACCTGCGCGTCCGCGCCCCAGCCAACCGCAACGCGATCCAGCGACGGCGCGGAAATATCGATGACGGCACGGGTGTGGTTGCTGTTGCAGATTCCGGAGCAGTTGCGCCGGATGCGCAGAACGCCGTTCTCCACCCGCATGTCCAGGTCAGTCAGGTATTCGGCCTTGCCATCGGCGATGGATCGCGCCGCGGGGGCGCCTACCACGACGTTGAGCTGGTAAGGCCCTCGCGCATCGATCGCGTGGAATGACTGACCCTCCAGGGACCGGGTTTCGGCGTGCGCGGGCGTCAAGGTTGCGGCGCTCAGCAAAGCAGCCGCCCAAAGCGTTCTCATGCTCGAACTCCCCTACTTGTTTAGTGGCGAGATGCGGGCTGACGCTCGTTTGGATGCGCTTGGGCGCCGGAGCATCTTAGCCCGAGGCGCCCCTGTCACAGCGTTCGGGCGTCGTCCGGGGCGGGCTTCGCTGCGGGCGGGCCGCTGCCCGCCGACGGCAGTTGTGCGCCGCGGGCTGGCGGTTTTTTCACCGGACGCGTCGGCGCGAGCTTGCTGGCGAGCAGTGAGGCGGCGGCGCCGAACGGCGATGGCCGCTTGTATCCGATGACTTCGACGGGCGCAGGCGCGAGCGCCGGGGTCGCGGTCTCGCGCTTCACTCGCGCGCGCTTGGGGCGTCGCGCCGGCGGCTGCGCCAGCGCCACGTCGACCGCGGCGATGAATTGCGGAATGTTCAGCGGCTTGACGAGATAATGATCGAAGCCTGCCGCCACGCCCCGCTCGAGATCCCTCGGCAGTGCGTTTGCGGTGATGGCGAAGACCGGAATCTCTGACGTGTGCTCGTCGCTTCGCAGCGCCTTCAGCACTTCGAAACCGTCCATCTCCGGCAAATTGATGTCCAGCAAGATGAGCCCCGGCTTCAAGCCTCGCGCCAGCTCGAGCCCCTCACGCGCTCCGGTGGCGACCACCAATTCGATGTCGGCCATCTCCTTCATGATGTGACGCATCAAGAGGACGCTCGCAGGATTGTCCTCGATACAGAGCACTGTCGCCCGCAGCGGCAAGCTCGGTGCGGCGCGTTCCGATTCCGCCGCTACGGGCAGCGTAACCGTGAAGGTCGAGCCTTTGCCTTCGAGACTGTCGACGCGGATGACGCCGCGCATCGCCTGAACCAGGCGCCGACACAATGCCAGCCCCACGCCGCTACCGGCGTTCGCCGACCGCTCTTGCGAAAGCCGGCTGAACGGCTCGAACACCTCGCCAAGATTCTGCGCCGGAATTCCAGCGCCGGTATCGCTGATGATGATGCGCGCCTCACCGTCGACGTGGTGGCACGAAACGCTAACGCTGCCGCCCTGCTTGTTGTACTTGATCCCGTTCGACAGGAGGTTGATCAAGATCTGCAGCAAGCGCCGCCGGTCCGCGCGCACGAACAAGCCGCGGAAGGCAGCGTCCGTGTGCACCGTGACGTTGGCGCCGATCGCCGTCGGCTGCAGCATTGCGGCTGCCTCCTCGATCAAGGGGGCGACCTCCACCGGTTCGATCGACAGCGGCAGACGCCCAGCCTCGATACGGGAAATATCGAGGACGTCATCGATCAGCAGCAACAGGTGGCGACCGGCCTGTTCGATTTGCTGTACGGCTCCGGCCTGTTTGGCGGTCAACGGCTCAAACGACTTGCCGCCCGCCAGCAGCTGCGAGAAACCCAGGATCGAGTTGAGCGGCGTGCGCAGTTCATGGCTCATGCCCGCCAGGAAATCCGATTTCGCCGCGCTCGCCCGCTCCGCGTGAGCGAGCGCCGCGTCGAGTTGGTCAGCAGTGGCTTGCAAATTCGCCGTACGCTGCGCGACTTCCTTGCGTAGACGCACGGCCTCGTAGGCGGCGTCTCGCTCACGCCGTCGATCGTAAAACGCGCCGATCAGCACAATCATTGAGGCGCCGACGGCCGCCAGCGCAATCCAGCCGGCGAGGATGGGTTCGGCCACGGTCAAGCTGCGCGAAGTCGGGCTGCCGGTGGCGACGATCGCGCTCGCCGCCATCCCGATGCGGTACATGCCGCTCCACGCGGCCGCGACGGCGACGGCGGCGAGCGCACGTTGCCACCAGCGTGTGGGCGAGAATGCGAGCCACAGGGTCGCCGCGGACACCGCAAGCGCGGTGGCGGCCGAAAGCGCAAACAAGCTGGGTCTGAAGACGATGTCGCCGGCCACATGCAGCGCCGCGATACCCGCATAGAGCATCGCCGTGAGCCCGGCGCCAAGCACCGTTCCCCCAAGCGCCACGTACATCCAGCCGACCCGGCCGCGCACCGTGCATGCACGCATGATCCAGAAGGCCAGCGTCGCGGACAGGAGGATCGCGAAGCCCGAAAGCGCCGCCATGACGGGATCGTAACCTCGCTTGAGCGGCGAAGCGTAGGCGAGCATGGCGATGGCGAGCATCGACCAAGCGCCACCGCCAAGCACAATGGAACTCGCCGCATGCCAAGCGTGGCCAGCGCGGCCGCCGCCTGCGCCGCGCAGCCGCTCAGCCGCTTCCAGGGTCGCGTAGGACGCGATGCTTGCTATGAAGAACGACAGAACGACCAGAGACAGGTCGTACGAAAAGCGAGCGCCTATCGCGCTCTCGTCGAAACGAAGCCCAAGGAAAGTCAAGGACGCGGCCTCCCCGCGCCCCCCACATCGCTCCCTAGTGTGCAGCGTAGAATATGGGCGCGGCCTGGGCTATCGCGCGACCATTAAATCTAGGAATGCCTGCGGCTCCGCCGCCTGGGGCATGGTTCCGTTCAGGCGAGCGCTTGGCGCATGCGCGCCTGTCTTGGTCTGGAATGAGGAATGCGAGCAGAACGGTCTCCGGAAATTTCCTGGGCGATCGACACCCATTGCGCGAGCGTCTTGCCGGTGTCGCGCTCCAGGCTCGCCTCGACGCTTGCGAACAGCTTCTTCTGCCGTTCGGTGAGGTGAGGCCAGACGCGTTCACCAGCGGCTTTGCTTTGCGCGCGCCCATCGCTACGGTCTCCGCCTCAGGAGCAACGCCCCATGAGCCTCCACGGCGCCTACGACGACAACAACATATTCGCCAAAATCCTACGCGGCGAAGCGCCCAGCGTGAAGGCTTTCGAAGATGATGTCGCCCTCGCGTTCTTGGATCTCTTTCCGCAATCGCGCGGCCACACACTGGTCGTGCCGAAAGGTCAGAAGGTGAAGAACCTGCTGGAGATGGAGGAAGCGGCGGTTGGGCCGTACGTACAACGGGTGCAGCGCGTGGCGAAGGCCGTCGCCAGGGCGTTGAAACCGGATGGCGTTGTCGTCGCGCACTATAACGGCGCGCCTGGCGGGCAGACGATCTTCTACCCGCACTTCCACATCATCCCGCGCTATGAAGGCGTGCCGCTCGCCGGCCACAGCCACCAGAAGCGTGCAGAAATCGCGGAACTGGAAAAGATCGCGACATCGATCGCCGCCGCAATCGATCGCTGACGCAAACGCACAAGAGCGACGGCCGCCCGCGCGACCGCCGCTCCGCTTCGTTCAAGTCGCCGATGTGTCGTTATGCTTTCTCCGGCTTCTTGCCGAAGGAGAGCAAGCCGCGCTGTTCCGGCAAGTACTGGAACCTGAGTTTGTCCTTGTCGGCGGCGTCGATGTCGATCTTGACGATGCCGCCGTTCTTCAGTTTGCCGAACAGCAGTTCGTCCGCCATCGGCTTCTTGGCCTGCTCCTGGATGAGCCGCGCCAGCGGGCGCGCCCCGAAGCTTTCGTCGTAGCCGCGAGTGGCAAGCCAATCGGCCGCGCGATCGGTGATTTCGATCTGGACATTGCGTTCCGCCAGCTGGCCTTCGAGCTGGATGATGAACTTCTGGACAACGCTGCGGACGACTTCCGGCGGCAGGCTGTTGAAGTGGATGGTCGCGTCGAGAC
>JAFEDV010000221.1 GCA_018241475.1 Pseudomonadota bacterium
ACCGTGTGGCGGTCCCCTCGGATCCCGGCGTCCGCCACAGCCGCATCGTCCAGCACTTGAATGCCGATTGGGCGCCGCGCCCGGGCGCAATGGCGGCGATCAAGAGCGGCGTCGAAGCCGCGGCGCGGGCCATGGTGCGGCTGGGCCATTTCCGTATCAACGACGTCACGATTCTCTAGGTCGATGGCTACGGCATGCGCGACAACGGCGAGATTTTCGAGGAGCTCGGCGGCTACACCGATTTCGCGCCTGGAAGCGAATGCCACATCACCTTCTACCTGCTTGGACCGGCCGCAACCTCCGCATTTGGCGCCAATGCGGCGGCCCACGAGTTGTTCCATTGCGTGCAGCGCGCCTCGCTCACCCAGGACCAGATTCACACCAGCAACGGCGGCGCGCCCGGCGGCGGTACGTGGTGGATCGAAGGCTCCGCCGAATGGTTCACGACGCTCGCACTGGGAGCGCCGGCCTACCAGCGTTCGCGGGTTGAATTGTTCGACAGCAATTCTCCGACGACTGCGCTGAACGACATGGCTTACGAAGCTTACGTATTCTTCGCCTGGCTCGGCGGCGCGCACGGTCCGAATGCGGTCGTGCCATTCCTGCAGCAGATGGCGGCGAGCGCGTCGCCCGGTGCGCAACGTGCGGCGATGGGGGCGGCCATGCCCCAGTCGGACTGGCTCCACTTCGCCGAAGACTACATGGATCGGAACATTCGCGACGGTCAGGGTGTTTCGATTGGCTCATCGCCGCAAGAAGGCGGCACGCTCGAATGGAACGAGACGCGCACCGAGCGCCTGACTCTGGCGCCGTTCACGCTTTCGCGGCGGAATCTCTCGGTGCATTGCGGCCGCTGGAGTTTTGCGCCGCGGCCATCGCAATATCACGCCGCCAAGCCCGCCTCAGGATCCTGGGGCGAGTTGCCCCGCGATCTCGACAATCTCGCCAACGATCACGGTGATTTCCGTTTCGTGGCGATGAACACCAGCGCTTCCGATGTTGCGCTCCAGCTCGCGGTTACGCGTACGGCGGAGTGCGCGGAATGTGGCGGCTCCCACGAACTCGACCGCTGCATGATCGGGACGTGGCAAATGACGACCGACGGCGCCGAGCAATGGATGCGCGAGCATCTGAGAGGCTATCACTCGACAGGATTGTCTGCCGTCGGCAACACCATGACGTTGCGCGCGGACGGCACCTTTACAACCGGAAGCTCGCACACCGAGGCGTCCGGAACGCTCGGCAGCGCATCCGGGCGCGGGTTTCTGAATGCGCAGGGCAGCGGCAGATGGTCGACGTCCGGCGGCAACCTCAATATCTGCACGGACGCCGCCTCCGCTGCAGGCCAGGTCACCGTGATCGAACACGGGCACAGCGTGACCGTGCGCACTGCGCCGCAAATTCCGCCGGTGTCCTCGAATGGGTACGCCTGCAGCGGCGACACCTTCACGCAGACCATTCCCATGGGCTCGCACGGCGAGGTGAGGTCGACCTACAACCGCATCTCGCGCTGATGCTAACGGCTTAGCTCTTTCATCGCCGCGTCGAGCCCCGCGATCGTAAGCGGAAACATGCGCTTTTCGCCGACGATCTCGCGGATAAGCTGGATCGAAGGCGTGTGGTCCCAATGCGCGCGCGGCGTCGGATTGAGCCACACCACGCGCTCGTAGATCTGCGTCACGCGTTGTAGCCACAATGCGCCGGCTTCTTCGTTCCAGTGTTCTACGGAGCCGCCGGGATAGGTGATTTCGTAGGGGCTCATGGTCGCATCGCCGACGAAGACGATGCGATAGTCGTGGGGAAATTTGTGCAGCACCTCCCAGGTGGCGGTCTTCTCGTCGTGGCGGCGGCGATTGTCCTTCCAGACGCTCTCATAGAGGCAATTGTGGAAGTAGAAGAAATCCATGTGCTTGAATTCTGCGCGCGCCGCCGAGAACAATTCCTCGCAAAGCCTGATATGTGAATCCATCGAGCCGCCGATGTCGAAGAAGAGCAGCACCTTGATGGTGTTGCGCCGCTCGGGGCGGAGCACGATGTCGAGATAACCCTGGCGGGCGCTTTCCTTGATGGTGCTGTCGAGATCGAGTTCTTCAGGCGCGCCGTCGCGCGCGAACTTGCGTAGCCGCCGCAGCGCGATCTTGATGTTGCGCACGCCAAGCTCGACGCTGTCGTCGAGGTTCTTATATTCGCGGTTCTCCCAGACCTTCACCGCGCGGCCTTGGCGTTGGCCTTCGTTGCCGATTCGAATGCCTTCGGGATTGTAACCGCCGCTCCCGAACGGCGAGGTGCCGCCCGTGCCAATCCATTTGCTGCCGCCTTCGTGGCGCTCCTTCTGTTCCTTCAAGCGTTCCCGCAGCGTCTGCATGAGCTTGTCCCAGCCGCCCAGCGCCTCGATCTGCGCCTTCTCTTC
>JAFEDV010000222.1 GCA_018241475.1 Pseudomonadota bacterium
CCGATTAGGCGGGCGTCCAGCGCCAGCGCTCGATCTAGCTCGGCCTCATCGTGGACTTCGACGAGGACGTCCATCTCCAACTTCAGCGCGGCGTCAAATATGTCTTCGGCAAGCTGGCCCTGCACGGCGGCCATGATCAGCAGAATAGCGTCCGCCCCGATCACGCGGCTTTCGAATACCTGCCACGGATCAATCATGAAATCCTTGCGCAGCACCGGCAAAGGGCAGGCATTACGCGCCGCGATCAGAAAGTCCTCGTGCCCTTGGAAGCTCGGTGCGTCGGTCAGTACGGACAGACAGCTTGCGCCGCCGGCGGCGTAGGCGCGCGCGAGCGCAGGCGGATCGAAATCGGCGCGGATCAATCCCTTCGACGGCGAAGCCTTCTTGATTTCCGCAATCAGCGCCGGAGGTTCTTTCGCGTGCTTGCCGTCGAGGGCGCTGTGGAAGCGGCGCGGCTTCCCGTAGGGCGTCTCTGCCGCCGCGCGCTCAATTCTTGACCACGGCAATGCCTTCTGGCGTGCGCGCACTTCTTCGATTTTGTAGGCGACGATGTCGTTGAGCACACTCATGGCGCGCTCCGCGAAACGTCGATCAGCTTCTGCAGCGCCTCGCCCGCCGCGCCGCTGTCGATGGACTGGATCGCCGCCGCGTGCGCCTCCACGACTGACGGCGAACGCCCCGCCACGAAGAGCGCCGCCGCCGCGTTGATCAGCACCGCCGCGCGGTGCCCGGGCCGGCCGCCCCCTGCGAGTAACGCACGCATCTCCTCGGCGTTCTCGGAGGCCAGGCCGCCGCTGAGGTCCGGATGCACATCGGCGGATTTGGTCGCCAACTGCACTGTGATGACGCCGTCTTCGAGCGCCGCCGCGTGGTTGGCGTCTTCGCCGGCCGCGGACAATTCGTCGAGACCGCCCGCGCCATGCACTACCAGCGCCTTCTCGCAGCCCAACTGGTTCAGCGCGCGCGCCATCGGCTCAGCATAGTCGGCGCTGAACACGCCCACCAACTGGCGCTTCACGCCGGCTGGATTTGAGAGCGGCCCCAGCAGGTTGAAGATCGTGCGTTTGCCCAGTTCGCGGCGCGCCGATGCAACGTGGCGCATGGCCGGGTGGTGGTTCTGTGCAAACAGGAATGCGACACGTGCTTCCTGCAGGCAGCGCTCCAAGGTCCGCACATCGCCCGTCAACTTCACGCCCAACGCTTCGAGCACGTCAGCCGCGCCCGATTTCGAGCTCATGGCGCGATTGCCGTGCTTGGCGACCGTGACACCACAACCAGCCACGACAAGCGCCACAGCCGTCGAGATGTTAAGCGTATGGGCGCCGTCGCCGCCCGTGCCGCAAACATCGATGGCGCCGGGGGGCGCGCGCACGTGCAGCATGCGCGAGCGCAGCGAACGTGCGCCGCCGGCGATCCAGGCGGCGTCGCGCATATGCGGCTGGGTGAGATCGAGGAATCGCTTGATGTCCTCGTGTGCGGCGTTGCCGTCCATGATGACCGCGAATGCTGCATCGATCTCGTTGCTGCTGAACGTTTCGGCGCGTGCGAGTTTGTCGAGATGCGGCGCGAGGCTCATCGCACGCCTGCTTCGGCCAGGAAGTTCGCGATCAGGGCGTGACCATGCTCGGAGGCAATCGATTCAGGATGGAATTGCACGCCGAAAATGGGACGGGTTTTGTGCGAGAGTCCCATTACTTCCCCGTCCTCGGTCTCCGCATCGATATCGAGCGCGCTTGGAAAGGTGTCACGCTTCACGGCCAGCGAATGGTAGCGGGTGGCGTGGAAGGGCGATGGAAGCCCCCGGAACACGCCGCCGCCACGATGTCGCACGGGCGAAATCTTGCCGTGCATGATCGCCTTGGCGCTGACGACTTCTCCGCCGAAGGCTTGGCCTATGGCTTGATGACCCAGACACACGCCCAGGATCGGTAAGTTCGCTGGGGCCTCGCGCAACAGATCGAGGCAGATGCCGGCTTCGTTCGGCGTGCATGGCCCGGGAGAAAGGATGACTGCGCGCGGTCGCCTTTTCAGCGCATCGGCCGCGCTCATGGCGTCGTTGCGCATGATGTCCGTCGGCTCGCCGAGGTCTTCGACGTAATGGACGAGGTTGTAGACGAAACTGTCGTAATTATCGATGACGAGGATCATGGCAGGCTCAAGCTGAGCAGGAACGAACGGAATCTCAGTGCGTCGTCTTGCGCCATCGCGAGGAGAGGGCTGATCCAAGCATCATGCTCGCTAGCATAGCGGGGAAAACGCCAGCTGAACAACGGTATCCTGGGGCCAAAAGGGGCGAAGGAGGCGTGGACGTGACGACGCCGATGGCTGTGGCGCTCTGGCGCGGTGCACGGCGCCGTTGCCCGAGATGCGGGCACGGCCGCATTCTTACCGGATATATCGCGCCGGCGCGCACTTGTTCGTCG
>JAFEDV010000223.1 GCA_018241475.1 Pseudomonadota bacterium
GACAATTACGACCCAGACCGCCTCGAGTACGACCGCGAGAAGCTGCGCCAGTTCTACAACAACCGTGGCTATGCCGATTTCCGAGTCGTCTCGGCGAGCGCCTCGCTGACACCCGACCAGCGCGACTTTTATATCAACTTCACGATCGACGAAGGCATTCGCTACCAGTTCGGTCATATCAACGTCGAGACGCAACTGGATCGCCTGCCGGCAGATCTGCTGCGCTCGGCCATCCCCATTCGTGAAGGGCAGGTTTTCCGCGGCGACCAGATCGAGGCGGCGATCGACGCCATGACCTATCTGGCCGGCACCGTCGGCTACGCCAACGTCGATATCACGCCACGCGTCGAGCGAGATCGCGAACACCACGTCGTCAACATCACGTTCGAAGTCAACGAAGGCCCGCGCGTATTCATCGAGCGGGTGGACATCGTTGGCAACACACGCACGCTCGATCGAGTCATACGCCGGGAGATGCGTGTCAGCGAAGGCGATGCGTTCAATCGAGTATTGCTCGACCGTTCGCGGCAACGCATCCAGTCGCTGGGGTTCTTCCACGACGTCCAGATCCAAGAAGCGGACGGATCGCAACCGGATCGCTCCGTGGTCACTGTCACGGTGACCGAAGAGTCCACCGGCGAGCTGGCGTTTGCCGCCGGCTATTCGACGACGGAGAACTTCCTGTTCGATGTCTCCATCAGCGAACGAAATTTGCGCGGGCGCGGCCAGTTCTTGCGGCTGCATGCCTCTTCAAGCGGCCAACGTCGTCAGCTTGACCTGCAGTTTCGTGAGCCGCACTTCCTCGGTCGCGACCTGGCGGCGAGCTTCAACCTCTATTCCTTGCGCACCGATTTCCTCAATCAGTCGTCGTTCCTGAACCAATCGACAGGGTTCGGCGTCCGCTTCGGATTTCCGCTGTCCGAGCGCACGCAACTCGGCCTCAGCTACTCGATCATCAACGACGATACCCAGATCGCGCACTTGCTCGTCGACCAGGATAACAATCCCAATACGCCGCCGGTTGATCAGTGCGACGTAAGCAATCCTGCCCGGCCGCTCTTGTGCAACCAAGCCGGGACCTTCTTGACTTCGGTCTTCGGCTACACGTTCGACCTCGACGAGCGCAACGACCCGGCGCATCCGACGCGGGGATTCAATCTCGAGATTAGCCAGGACTTGGCCGGCATCGGCGGCCAAGTCCACTACCTTCGGACGGACGTGCAGGGCGGCGTCTATTATGGGCTGCCCTGGAATTTCCGCGCGAGCTTGCGAGGGGACGTCGGCTACATCTTCGGATGGGGTGGCGACGATGTCCGCATCAACGATCGCTTCTTCAAGGGCGGCGCCTCGTTCCGCGGGTTCGATGTCGCCGGCATCGGCCCGCGCCAGCTGCTCATCGACAATGTGACCGGCAATATCATTCAGCGCGGCGACGCCGTCGGCGGCAATCTGTTTGCGATCGGCACCCTGCAATTGGACGTGCCGCTGCCGCTGCCCTCATCGTTTGGCCTCGGAAGCGCCTTGTTCGTAGATTTTGGTACCCTCGGACTCGTGGATCGGGCGAACCGGGGGACTATCAATCTGGGAACGCAAAGCTTGGTTGTCACCGATGACTTGGCGTTCAGGGCCTCGGCCGGGGTCTCTATTTTCTGGGATTCGCCGTTTGGCCCTGTCCAGTTCGATTTCTCGCAGCCGCTTGAATATGAGCCGTATGACCACTTGCAGCAGTTCCGGTTCTCAACGCGGACATCATTCTAGGGAGTACTTCCAATGCGTTTGATGAAGTTGGTTTTGGCGACCGCCGTCTCGGCAGTCGCCTTGGCGTCCGTGCCGGCGTTCGCGCAGCGCAATAGCGGCGCGTCGGTCTTGATTGTGAACTATCAGCGTGTGCTCGGGGAGTCCGCGCTGGGGCGCGACATGACCACCAAGCTGCAGGGCGTCGGCAATCAAATTCAACAGCAGGCTCAAGCCATGCAGAGCGAGGGCCAGGCGATCGCGCAAGAAGAGCAGCGCCTGACCACCGCGACGCGTGGGATGACCCAGGCGCAGGTCGACGCGAATGCGACCTTGCGCCCCCAAGTGCAGGCGCTCGAACAACGTGTTCAGCAGTTCCAGGCGCGTCGCCAAGCGCTGCAGGGCGACTATCAATGCACCCAATTGTTGGCTTTGCGTGATTTTCAGGCCCAGACCACGCCCATCATTCGTACGGTGATGCAATCGCGCGGCGCAGGGGTGGTCGTGGACTCAGCCTCCGCTCAGGTTTTCGATCCGCAAGTTGACGTCACCAACACCGTGATCCAGCAGCTGGATCAGGGTACGCGTACGGCGACGGTAGCGCGCCATTCGGTGTCTGAATGCCAGCAATCGGGCGTGACGCCGCCGGCCTCACAGTCCCATTGAAGGCTGAGGTCGTGACATCTGGCGCCGACGGCGCCAGATGTGGGACCCATGATTGACCAACGCTTCTACGAGGCGCTCGGACCGCTTACGGTCCGGGCGCTCGCGCCTGGAGCGGATGTTGGCGGCGATCAGGACCGGATGGTGCGCAGTGCGGCGCCTGCAGAGCGCGCCGGCGACGGGGATATCTGCTACTACGCGCCCAGAGGATCCAAGCCGCTCGCAACTGCGCCGGCCGCCTGTATCATCCAGCCGGCGCTCGCCCATCTCGCGGCGAACGCCGGGGCGCTCGTCCTTTCGGAGAATCCGCGCGCCACGTTCGCGAGGATTGTTCCCGCGCTCATTCGGCCGCGCGCGTTTGTGGGCGACGCAGCGATCCACCCGAGTGCGCGCATTGAGGAAGGCGCGCAGCTTTGTCCCGGAGTCGTCGTCGGCGCGGACGCCTTCATCGGCGCAGGCGCATTCTTGGGGCCAAATTCGGTCATTGGGCCGGGCGTCGCCATCGGCCGCCGCACCAGGATCGGCGCATGCGTCAGCATCGCGTTCGCGCTGATCGGAGACGACGTTTCCATCCTCTCAGGGGCGGTGATCGGCGAGCAGGGCTTCGGCATCGCCGGCGACGCCTCCGGACCGATCGACGTACCCCATCTTGGCCGGGTCGTGATTCAAGATCGCGTCACCATCGGCGCGAACACTACAATTGACCGCGGCGTTTTCGATGACACAACCATCGCCGAAGGCGCAAAGATCGATAACCTTTGCCAGATCGCGCACAACGTCAGCATCGGCCGCGGCGCCATCCTGGCGGCATTCGCAGGCATTTCGGGTTCAGTGCAGATCGGCGACGCGGCTACGCTGGCGGGTCGCGTGGGAGTGGGCGACCATCGCAAGATTGGCGCCGGCGCCACCCTTGCCGGAGCCGCCGCCGTAGGCGATGA
The DNA here is from genome assembly GCA_018241475.1 of Pseudomonadota bacterium. Taxonomy (GTDB): domain Bacteria; phylum Pseudomonadota; class Alphaproteobacteria; order Caulobacterales; family Aquidulcibacteraceae; genus Vitreimonas. Next base: position 3,336 of record JAFEDV010000223.1, read on the forward strand.
CGTGCCGCCGGGAGAAGTTTGGATGGGATACCCGGCCAAACCGATCCGCACGTTCTTGCGTGAGGTTCGCTGGGTCGCCCGTAAGGCTGCTGGGGGACGCGATGCAGAGAAGTGAGGGAAAGGAGGGCGGCAACATCGAAATCGCCGAAGTGTTGCAGCGCCTGCCGCATCGCTATCCCTTCCTGCTGATCGACCGTGCGGTCGACTACGTGGCCAACACCTCCATCCGCGGCATCAAGAACGTGACCTTCAATGAACCGTTCTTTCCCGGCCACTTCCCCGGCGATCCCGTCATGCCCGGCGTGCTGCAGATCGAGGCAATGGCGCAAACGGGCGCGCTGCTCATGTCGAAGACCATGGATCTCGACGTCAGCAAGTTCGTCATTTTGTTCATGGCGGTCGATAACGCTCGCTTCAAGCGGCCGGTAAAGCCTGGCGACGTCCTGGAGATTCCGGTGGAAGTGGTGTTTCAGCGGCGAAATATCTTCAAGTTCCGCGGCCGCATCGAGGTTGGCGGCGAACTGGTCAGCGACTGCGAATTCGCGGCCACCAAAGGCGACCGCACGTGAGCGCAAAAATTCATCCCACTGCTGTTGTCGACAGGAGCGTCGAGGTCGGCCTCGACGTCGAGATCGGCCCCGGCTGCGTCATTGGTCCGAGCGTGAAGATCGGCGAGCGCACCAAGCTCATCGCCCACGTGTTCATCGAGAGCCACACTGAGATCGGCAAGGACAACACCATCTTCCCCTTTGCCGTGCTCGGCGGCACGCCGCAGGATCTTTCCTACGCCGGCGAGCCGACGCGCCTTGTGCTCGGCGACCACAACATCATCCGCGAACACGCTACGCTCCACCGCGGTACGGTGCGGGGACGCGCTGTCACCAATGTCGGTTCGCACTGCCTCATCATGGGCAACTGCCACGTCGCCCATGACTGCAATGTCGGCAACAACGTCATCATGGCGCAAACCGCGACGATCGGCGGACATGTGCGGGTCGGCGATTTTGCGTTCCTGAGCGGCCTTTCTGGCGTGCACCAGCATGGCCGCGTCGGCCGCTACGCATTCGTCGGCGCATCCGCCCTGATGACGACCGACCTCATTCCCTTCGGCCTCGCCATCGGCAATCACGCGCACCTTTCGGGTTTGAATGTGGTGGGCCTGAAGCGCCGTGGGTTTTCGCGGGACCAGATTCACGATCTCCGCGCTGCATATCGTCTGCTTTTTGCCGAAGAAGGCACCTTCCAAGAGCGGATCGAGGATTGCGCGCAGACCTATGCGGACAACCCGGAGGTTATGGAAATCGTCGATTTCATCCGAGAAGACGCCGCGCGCCCGCTTTGCATGCCGCGGGATTAGCATGGCGTCTTGGCGCAAGCTTGGAGTGATCGCAGGGGGCGGCGATCTGCCGGTTGTTCTGGCGGAGCATTGCGCCGAGACGGGACGCGACTATTTCGTCGCCCGCATCGCGCCATTTGCGAGCGCGGCTCTGGAGAGCCACCCTGGCGTCACCCAGGAACTTGGCGCCATGGGCAGCCGCATGCGAGCGCTTAAGGACGCAGGCGTCGACGCCATCGTCTTGATCGGTCAGGTGCCGCGCCCGGACCTAGGACAGCTCAAACTGGATGATCGCGCGCAGGCGATGATCCCCGCCTTCCTTGCGGCGGCAGCCGAAGGCGACGATGCGCTTCTGCGCGTGCTGCTCGAAGAACATGAGCGCGAAGGTTTCAAAGTGCTTGGCGCCGAAGAGGTGATGGGCGGTCTGCTCGCCCCCGCTGGCGCATGGGGCGCGATCGCGCCGAGCGAAACACAGCGCAGGGACATCGCCAAGGCCGCAAGGATCGCGGCTGTGATCGGTTCGTTCGACGTGGGCCAAGGCGTTGTCGTGGCCGGCGGCGTGACCCTTGCCGTTGAGGCGCAGGAAGGCACCGATGCGATGCTGTTCCGCGTTGCGAGTCTGCCAACCGCGGTGCGTGGCACACCGAAAAATCGGCGCGGCGTCTTGCTGAAACGGCCGAAACCGACCCAGGAACGGCGCATCGATTTGCCGGTCGTCGGACCGAAGACGCTGCAGGGCGCCGCAACGGCGGGCCTCGCTGGAATCGCCGCCGAAGCGCACGGCGCGTTGGTCGTGCGTCGTGAAGAGATGATTGCCGAGGCCGATCGGCTCGGGATCTTCCTTTACGGTTTCACGCGCGCCGAAGTGGGCGAGATGTGAGCGGACGCGTCTTTCTCGTCGCGGCGGAATCCTCCGGCGACGCGCTTGGCGCCGATCTGGCCCGCGCTCTCAAAATCCGCGACGCAGCGATCGAACTGGCCGGGGTCGGTGGTCCGCTCATGAGCGCCGCAGGCGTTCCCAGCCGCGCCGACATCAGCGGGCTGGCGATCCTGGGCTTCATCGATGGTTTGCTTGCGTACGAGCGCGTTAAGCGCGCTGTCGCCGAAGCAGTGACGGCGGTGCTCGATGCAAAGCCGGACGTCGTTGTGCTGATCGATTCGTGGGGCTTTACGTTACGCGTCGCGCAAGGCGTGCGCGCCGTCGATCCAAGCATCAAACTGGTGAAGTATATTGGCCCCCAAGTGTGGGCCACGCGCGCCGGCCGCGCCAAGACCTTGGCTGCGAGCGTCGACCATCTCATCTGTATCCACGATTTCGAAACGCCATATTATGAACCCTATGGCTTGCCGTGCACGGTGTGCGGGCATCCCGCTTTTGGGCGCTTCAAACCCGGCGATGCAGTCGCGTTCCGCGCACGCCACAACGTCGCCTCGAACCAGCGCCTTCTACTGGTGCTTCCGGGCAGCCGGCCGGCAGAAATACGCCGCATCGGGCCGACCTTGTGGAAAACCGCGCAATTGCTGCGCGCCGATCGCTTCGACCTTCGCTTTGCGATGGTCGCCGCCCAGGCCGTGCATGACGAGGCGGTCGCGCAGGCTCCAGCTGAAGCCTTGATCGTCGAAGAGGCGGAAAAGGAAGACGCGTTTGCCGCCGCGACCGTGGCGCTGGCGGCATCCGGCACGGTGACCACGGAAGTCGCGCTTCAAGGCGCGCCGCTGGTCATCGGCTACAAGCTCGGTTGGCTGACCGCGCTGATCGCCCAATATTTCTTGTTCAAGGCCAAGTACGCGACGTTGATGAACGTCGCCGCCGATGCGGAAGTTGCGCCTGAATTCTTGCAGTACAACATGACGCCGGAAAATCTCGCGCGCGCCGCGGCGCCATTGCTCGACGATCCCGCCGCGCGGGCGGATCAAATCGCGCGACAGAACAGGGCGCTCGATCGCATGGGGCGGGGCGGGCGGCCCGCGTCGGAGATCGCCGCGGATGTGGTGGTGAATTTTTTGGCGACCAAGCGTCAATCAGAGTCATTCCGGGCGAGCGGAGTGAGACCCGGAACCCAGGGGTCGTAGAATACAGGATGTTGTCCTGGGTTCCGGCGCTACGGCGCGTGCCGCGCCTCCGGCCGGAATGAC
>JAFEDV010000224.1 GCA_018241475.1 Pseudomonadota bacterium
ATGACCGCATCGGCTTCGGCCAGATCGCGCTCGAGCCCGACACGCACGCCCTCCAGGCGCCGCAGCACCGCCGCCGCAATCATCTCGGCCTCGCGCAGCGGCGCCAGGGCGTCGCGCGCTGCTTCCGCGGCGCGCTCCGCGGCGCTTGCGTCAACCGCCGCCGCTGCCGCCGCCCGCTCGGCTTCGCGCAGGTGGCCTTGCGCTTCCGCCTCGCGATCGCGCGCCTCCATCCAGCGGCGATGCAAGAGCAGCGCCTCGGTTTCGCGCAATGTCTGCGCCAAACCCCGATAACGTTCGGCTTGCCGCGCTTGCTTTTTGAGCGCCTGTGCTTGCGCTTCGATCTCTGCGAGGATCTCATCGAGCCGCAGCAAGTTCGCTTCCGCGGCCTTGAGCTTCAGATCGGCCTCATGTCGCCGGGCGTGCAAACCCGCGATGCCCGCCGCGTCTTCGAGAATGCGGCGGCGGTTTTCGGGCTTGGCGGCGATCAGCTCACTGACTTGGCCCTGACGCACCAATGCCGGCGAGTTGGCGCCGGTGGCGGCGTCGGCGAACAGCAGTTGCACGTCCTTGGCGCGCACTTCGCGGCCATTGATGCGGTAGCTCGAGCCCAGGCCGCGGCGGATGCGGCGCGTGACTTCGAGCACATCGTCCTTGTCGTGCGGCGCCGGTCCGCGCCCGGCGGCGTCGCCGAGCAGCAGCGTCACTTCGGCGTGCTCGCGCGCCGGACGTCCGGCGCTGCCGGAGAAGATTACATCGTCCATGTCGCTGGCGCGCATGGACTTGGCGCTGGTGGCGCCCATCACCCAGCGCACCGCTTCGAGCAGGTTGGATTTGCCGCAGCCATTGGGGCCGACGACGCCGGTCAGCCCCGCTTCGATCGGCGCGCGTGCGGGATCGACGAAGCTCTTGAAGCCAAGGAGGCGCAGCTCGGTGATCTGCACTTGGGAGCTAGCGCCTCATGAATCAGTGATGCGCCGCCAGAGCCTGATCCAGGATCTGTGACATGCCATCGTAGGTGGCCGTGCGCGGATCTTCGAGCTTTTGCCCGTTCAGGATGAAGGTGGGCGTGCCGGTGACGTTGAATTGGGTAGAGCCCTGGTCGAACCGCTGAACGCGCGCCTGCCCGTCGCGATCCTCGATGCACTGCATCACCTGCTTAGAGGAAAGTCCGTGATGGCTGCCGACCATGTCGAGCGTGTCGAGCACGCCCTGCATCGTGCCGGTCGCGAACATCTGTTGCTGGTCGGCGAAGATTTCCCCGATACGGGAGAAGTATTCGCCAGCGTCGGCGCCATTGCAGCGCGCGACCTGGAATCCGGCGAGCGCCACCGCCGCCGGCGCGGTCAGCGTTTCGCGGAAGATGAAGAATACCCGGCCGGTGTCGATGTAGTTGGCCTTGAGCTGGGGGAAGACCGTCTCATGGAAGTGCGCGCAATGGGGGCAGGCGGCCGAGGCGTATTCGATCAAGGTGAGGCGCGCGTTAGGCGAGCCCAGCACCATGTCGTCGGGGGTGACGAACGTCTGGGCCTGGGCGCGCGGCCACGCCAAAGCCGTCGCACCCAGGGTGGCGACGCCCACGATCATATGCCGGCGGTTGATGCGCATGGTTTGGCCTCTCAGTGTACAGCCAACGCCTGATCGATCATCTGCGACAGCCCCTCATACGTTGCCGCGCGCGGATCATCGAGCTTCTGGCCGTTGAGGATCAGCGTTGGCGTGCCGGTGACATTGAACTGCTGGGCGCCCTGCTCGATGCGCCGGATACGCTCGGCGCCTGCTTCGTCGCCGATGCACTGCATCACCTGCTGCTCGGAAAGGCCGGAGGAGGCGCCGATCTCCAGCAGCTTGGCGCGGACGCCCTCCATGGTGCCGCTGGCGAACATATCGCGTTGCTGACGGAAGATCTCACCCAAGCGGGCGAAATATTGTTCCGGCGTCGCCCCGCCGCAGCGCGCGAGCTGGAAGCCGGCCACCGCGACCGCCTCGGGCGGCGTTGGGAACTCGCGGAAGATGAAGCGCAGCTTGCCGGTGTCGATGTAGTTGGCCTTGAGCTGGGGGAAGACCGTCTCATGGAAGTGCGCGCA
>JAFEDV010000225.1 GCA_018241475.1 Pseudomonadota bacterium
GCGTTTCTGGAAATGCTCTCGGCCGAGCGCGGCGCCCGGGCGAACACGCTCGACGCGTACGCGCGCGATCTGGAAGATGCGTGCACCCAAGTGCGCGGCGGTTTGCGCCACGCAAAGGCGGGCGCCATCGAGACATATATCGCCGGCATGGCCAAGCGCGGGCTCTCGGCGGCGACCGCGCGGCGGCGGATTTCGGCGCTCCGGCAATTCTACCGCTTTTTGCTCTCGGACAACGTGCGCGCAGACGATCCGACATCGCGGCTGGATGCGCCGAAGCGGACGCGAACACTGCCGAGAACCCTGTCAGTCGAGGAGATCGAGCGGCTGATCGGGGCGGCGGAAACCGCGCGCGACAAGGCGCTGATCGAGCTCATGTACGGCGCCGGATTGCGCGTCAGCGAACTGGTTTCGCTGCCGTTGCGTGCGGCGCCGAAGCCGGGCCAGGCGCACATGATCATCGAGGGCAAAGGCGGCAAGGAACGGCTGGTGGCGCTGGGCCGCCCCGCGCTCGCAGCGTTGGCGCAGCATTTGGAAGCGCGCGCACGCGCTTTGCCGAAGAACGCGAAGCAGCGTGAGAAAGCGCAACGCTGGCTGTTTCCATCGCCCAGCGCGACGGACGGAAAGCTGACCCGCCGGCGCGTGGCGCAGATTCTGGAGCATAGCGCGGCGAAAGCCGGCATCGACCCAGCGCGCGTGAGCCCGCACGTGCTGCGCCACGCCTTCGCAACGCATCTCGTGGAAGGCGGCGCCGATCTGCGTACGGTGCAGATGCTGCTCGGCCACGCCGACATCGCCACCACGCAAATCTACACGCACGTGGCTGAGGGTCGCCTGCGCGCGCTCGTCGAAACCAAGCATCCGCTGGCGCGCGCCCGCAAGGCGTGACACAAGCGCCCCATGAGCAGTATCGGCGTCGATCCCCAAGCCGGCCGCGGCGCCGCGTTCCTGGTTTATGTCCTTTACCTATTGAGCATCCCGAGCGCTGCGATATTCGCCTTGATCGGCGTCATCGTGGCGCTGTCCAGCCGCAATGGCGCGAGCCCGCTGGCGCGCGCGCACTTGGACGATCAGATCCGGATTTGGATGATCGCGTTTTGGTGGGGCGTCTTCCTGGCTGTGGCGGCGATCATTGGCTGGCTTCTCAGCGTCGTGCTTGTCGGGTTCCTTGTGCTCTGGGTCGTCGGCGGCCTCGGGTTCCTGGTGATGGCGTGGTTCACCATCAAAAGCGCGTTAGGGCTGCTGGCCCTCTTGGACGGACGTCTGCGCTGACACCTTTCGCCCTTGAAACCGCCGCAGGCTCATGGTGATTAGTCGACGGGGACAGAAGGCGCGGGCCACCCGCGTTGGCATCAAGAGTGGAGTCGATGAAGAAGGTTTTGATCGCGGCGGCGCTGTTCGCCGCTTTGGCGAGTCCAGCGAGCGCCTACACCGGATTCCTGCTGCCGCAGGATTTCTGGCCGTCCGGCACCAATGCGTCGGTGCAAGCCTCGTACGCAACGCAATTCTTTACGCCGTCCGTCGCTCTCGGCGGCGATTTCCAGGTTATTCAACCCAACGGACAGCCTGGCGTACTGAGCGGCGTCGATGTCGGCGCCAACGCCAGCGCGCTCACGGTCGAGACGCCTGACGCGGGCACCTACCTGTTGACCACAGGTGAACAGCTTGGCCGCGTGACGACCCTTGTCGCCACGCCGGACGGCCAATGGCGCCCGCTCGGTCAGGGTGAAACGGCGCCGGCGGGAGCACAGACCAACACGCTGCAGACCGTGACTGTATCGAGCGTGTATCTGACGCGCGGCGCACCAAATCGCACCGCCGTGGATCACACGGTGGGCCGCCTGGCGCTGCACCCGATCACCGATCCGGACCAGATCGTGCAGGCCGACGGATTCCAAGTCGAGTTGCTGTTCGACGGCCAGCCGTTCCCCAACATGCCGATCGTCGTTTACGCGGCAGGCGATCCCGACACCAAACTCGACCGCTATGTTGTGACCGGCGCCGATGGACGCGCCACCATCTCCTTCCCGCAGCCGGGCCAATACGTGCTTGCCGTACGCCATCGCGCCAATGCGCCTGCGGGAGCGGCGGCGAACATTCAGAGCTACACAACGACGCTAACGATTGACGTCATGGCCGCGCCGCACGCGCTTAGCCGCGTCGAGCCGCCTGCGCGTCAGCAAGAGCGTCGCCCGCCGCCGCCGTTCCAGCGCCGGGCAGGACGTCCCGATCGCTAAGCGCGGACGACAATACCGTAGGCAATGAGTTTGGCGGCGAATTCCTCCGGGGACTCGCCGCCAATTTCCTTTGGCGTGAACGGCGAGCCACCGAGCGCGCGTTCCAGCCGCTCGCGCTCGACCATCGGATAGGTCAGCTCGCCGCCAGGAGCGATCAGCACGAGATGGTCGCCATCCTCGGCAATACGATAGGGCGCGAACGGGTGGCGACGCAGCTTCTCGGTCGCGCGCACGCCCTCGGCGGCGTGCAACACGGCGCCGCGATTGTCGGCGGCTCGCGAACGGATGAAGGCGTCGGCCGTGAGATCGAGCGCCGGATCGAGATCGACGTCGCGTGCGAGGGCAAGCGCCAGATTGCGCAAGTGCGCGCGCCAGGGCTCGCGATCGAAGCCAGGATTGGCGTAACCGGCGGGCAGACTGCGGCGCGCATCGGCATTGCGTAGCGCGGCTTCGGAGATGATCTCGAGCATGAGATCGGCCCAGGTGCGCGTGATGAGGCCGACAGTCACGTGAAGCGAGGCTTCGTCGCCGGAAGTGATCGCATCGTGCATCATGCCGCGCGGGATATAGAGACAGTCGCCGGCCTTCAGCACGAACTCCTGTTCGAGGCGGCCGGTCTCGTGGACGCCGCGCCGGAATTCCTCGCCGCGATACGGGGTGTCGACCGGCTTATTGTAGAGCCGCCAGGCCTTCTCGCCTTCCATCTGCAGCACGAATACGCAGTGATTGTCGTAATGCGTGGGAAAGCCCTGCGCCATCGGCGGCGTCAAATACAGATTGGTCTGCACGTGGCAGCTGAACACGTACTCGAGGCCGCGGCAGAAGCGGCCGAGAGACGGCTCGAGCTGGTGCGCCTGCTGCAGCACGATGGTGGCGCCGCCGCGGTGGAAATCGGCGACGGCGCCGCGATCGACGTAGCCCGCCGCGTCGATGTAATCTGAGCGCTGCAGGCGCCGCTCCGACGACGCTTGCGCGAGATCGAGCTGACCTTCCTTCAAATCGACGCTGGTGACGAGCCGATCGACAGCGTCGATCGACATCAGCCCTTTGAAGCGCTCCGGCGCGTTGGGTTGAACCAGCAGCGCTTCTTTTTCGTAGAGGCGGGAGAAGAAATCTTCGACCCGCTCGGGACCGATAAGGTAACCGAGCGGGTCGTCTAGCCAGACTTCAGGCATGGCCTAGGGCTTCAGGTGCCGCGGCCGTAGCCAGGACGGTCGGCGTGGGGGCCGCCGTCGCTGTCGGTCAGACCGGTATGGCCGCGGCTGCCGCCGCGCCCATAGCCGGCGCGGTCCGCGTAGCGGCCGCTGTCATTGTCGGTGATGCCCGACTGGCGTCCACGGCCATAACCTGCCGGATCCGTGGGATCATTGTCGTTGTAGCCGGTGTAATTGCCGCGCCCGCAATGACGGCCGTGTCCGCCTTGGTCGGCGTTCGGGCCGCTGTCGGAATCCGAGCAGCTGCCGCGGCCGGCGCCGGCGCGATCCGTCGAATCGCTGTCGGTGACGCCAGTGCCGCCCGTGCCGCGGCCGTTGCCGGCTTGGTCTGCGTACTGGCCGCTGTCGCTGTCGGTGACGCCGCTGCGCGACCCGCGGCCATAACCGGCGCGATCGGCGGCTGCGCCGCTGTCGTGATCGGTCACGCCTGTCGGGCGGCCTCCGCGGCCACGGCCAACCGGGTCGCGGTTCGGGCCGCTGTCGCTATCGGTGATGCCGGTGCGACCGCCACGGCCACGACCCGCCGGATCGGCGTAGCGGCCGCTGTCGCTGTCGGTGATGCCGGTGTTGCCGCGACCGCGGCCAGCCGGATCGGCGCCGACGCCGGTATCGTGATCGGTCACACCTGCTTGACCGCCGCGGCCGTAGCCGGCGCGGTCAGCGTTCGCACCGGAATCGCTGTCGCTTACGCCGGTCCGGCCATAGCCGGAGCGATCGGCGTTGCTGCCCGAATCGCTATCGGTACGGCCGGTATAGTTTTGCGCCTTCGCCGTGCCGGTGACGATGCCGGCCGCGCCGCCTGCGAGCACCGCCGCGCCAGCGACACGGCTCATGAACGAGCGACGATTCAAACGCTTCTTGGAATCAGACATTCAACATCCCCTGCGCATCAGCGCACACGTGCATTTTGCGAGCAGTTCGCAAATTCCACGTCCCTCTCAGGGGAATTGGTAGCACGAGTTCCGATACTGGCAACGGGAGAGTGAGGCGGCGGCGACATTTTCAACATGGGATGCCGCGATCGCCCGAATCCCGGCAAGCAATCGACATGATTGGCTCACTGAACGGCGTGGTTGCGGCTGTCGGCGAGGACACCGCTCTGATCGAAGTCGGCGGCGTCGGTTATGTCGTGCAAGGCGGCGCGCGCACGCTCGGGCGACTGCGCGCCGGCGAAACCGCAAGACTCTTCATCGAAACACACGTGCGCGAAGACGCGATCCGTCTGTTCGGCTTCGACAGCGAAGAAGAGCGCGCGTGGTTTGCGCACCTGCAGACAATCCCGGGCGTCGGCGCCAAAGTGGCGTTGGGGATTCTCGATGCAATGCCGCCGGCGGTGCTGATCGACGCGGTGGCGCTGCAGGACAAGGCGGCGTTCGCGCGCGCCAACGGCGTGGGCCCGAAATTGGCCGCGCGGCTGGCGACGGAGTTGGCCGCCAAGCAAGGACCTAAGGGATTCATCGCCATCACCGGCGGCGCAGCGCGCGCCGCGGCTGCGCCGGCGAGCGGATCGCGCGCCGAAGCGGTGTCCGCGCTGGTCAATCTTGGGATCGATCAATCGAGCGCCGCGCGCGCGGTGAGCGCGGCGGCGAAACAGTTCGACGCGGATGCGCCC
>JAFEDV010000226.1 GCA_018241475.1 Pseudomonadota bacterium
CGTCCGACCCGTGACGGGGTCCGCGAGCCGCTCAACCGGCGCACCGCGGTCACCATCAGCTTCCAATAAGCGAAGCAGCCTGAGCAAAGCGACGGGCCCGGCCAAAAGCCGGGCCCGTTTGCTTTGTGGGCCGCTGGACACCGCGCTGCGGGCGCGGCTACGACCTCTGCCCATGTCGGCCGATCAAATCCGGATGCCGGCGCGCTCTCTGTGGGGCGCCGGCATCGAGCCGTTGCTCGAACGCCTGGACGCCGAAGGCGAAGCCATGGTCGCGCGCACGGAAGCGTGGTCGGCGATCAATTCCGGTTCGCGCGAGCCGGGTGGGCTTCAACGCATGCGTGGATTGTTGGCCGAGGCCTTTGCTGCCCTTCCCGGCGAGGCGCGCACGGAAGCATTGCCGCCAAGCCAGCATGTGCGCGCCGACGGCGAAGTGGTCGACGTTCAGCACGAACCGTCGATTCGCGTGAGCGTGCGTCCGAACGCAGCGATCAAGGTGGCGCTCACCGGACACTACGACACCGTCTTTCCTGCGTCGCATCCCTTTCAGACGCCGTGGCGCGAAGGCGATATGCTCCGCGGGCCCGGCGCGGCGGACATGAAGGGCGGGCTCTCGCTCATGCTGGCGGCGCTCCAGGCCTTCGAGCAGCTGCCGGGCGACAAGCGCGTCGGCTACGAAGTGCTGATCAATCCCGATGAGGAGATCGGCTCTCCCGGCAGCGCGGCGTTGCTTGCAGATCTCGGCGGGCGCGCGCACGTCGGAATGACTTACGAACCCGCGATGGCCGATGGCGCGCTGGTCGACGCGCGCAAAGGATCCGGCAATTACAGCCTGAGCCTTCGTGGCCGCTCCGCGCATGTCGGACGTGCGTTCGCGGACGGCCGCAACGCCGTGTTGGCCGCAGCGGACGCCGCGCTTGCGCTTAACGCCCTCAACGGTCAGCGCGATGGTGTCACCTTCAACGTCGGCGCAATCGACGGCGGCAGTCCGGTCAACGTGGTGCCTGATCGCGCAGTGTTGCGCTTCAATGTGCGCGCCCCGGACAAGAATAGCGCCGCCTGGGCGCAAGCCGAGATCGCGCGCGTCGCCGAAGTCGCCGGCAAACACGACGGCATCGTTACACGCTTGCACGGCGGCATCACGCGTCCGCCGAAACCTGTCACGCCTGCGCAAGCTGCGATAATCGGCTGGACGCGCGCCACCGGCGCGATTCTGGGTCTCGACCTTGCTTTTCGCGCCTCCGGCGGCGTCTGCGAAGGCAACAACCTCGCCGCCGCCGGTTGTCCGAACATCGACACTCTGGGTCCCTGTGGCGGCAACATCCATTCCGATCAGGAATTCGCGCTCATCCCAAGCTTCGCCGAGCGCGCCAAACTCTCGTTCCTGCTGCTGGCCGGCATTGAGCGCGGCGTCTTCGACATTGCGAGCCTCCGCACATGAGCGGCCCGCAGTACGTGATGCGTTCGGCTGGCCCCGCCGATTTCGCTGGCTTCAAGCAATTGCGCGAGATTGCCGGCGCAGGCTTCACCAGCCTGATGCTCGACGACAAGGCGATGGCTGAACGCCTTGAGCTGTCGCAGGCGAGCTTCGCGTCGCACGCCGATACACCCGGTCGCGCGCGCTATTTCATCGCGCTCGAGCATGCAGCCACTGGCGCGCTTGCCGGCTGCTGCGCGGTGAAGGCGACGATCGGCGAGACCCCGCCGTTCTTCAATTTCCGCTTGATCACCGAGGCGCAATCTTCGGCGGTGGCGAACCGCCGTTTCGACATGCAAGTGTTGATCGGCGTCAATGACTTTACCGGCAGCACCGAGGTCGGTTCGCTCTTCGTGCGCCCCGAACATCGCGCCCATGGCGTGGGCCGCGCACTGGCCCAAAGCCGCTACATGCTGATGGCGGCCGCGCCCGGCCGTTTTCACGAGCAGGTGGTGTCGGAGCTCCGCGGCGTTGTCTCACCTGAAGGCGTGTCGCCTTTCTGGGAGGCGGTCGGTCGCCATTTCTTCCGCATGGATTTCTCGGAGGCCGACACGCTCAGCGCCACCACCGACAACCAGTTCATCCTCGATCTCACGCCGCAGC
>JAFEDV010000227.1 GCA_018241475.1 Pseudomonadota bacterium
ATGCGGCGCGATGCGCGCCCACTGCGCGTCGCTCAGCCAGAACAGATTTTTGCGCACGATGACCTCTCCACAAATCGGCCATCGCATTGTTCGCGCAAATTATTTAATGAGTTTTGACCCTAGTAGAACTCTTCGCGCTGAATTTGCGACGAGCAGAAGAGCGTCGGCCGTCTCTTTGAGGAAGTGCAACTGCGCGAGAACTGCCACGTGAACGGGGGTTCGCATTCCCTGACTGATGTTGCTGCTGTCCCGAGTCATGCGGGGCGCGGACTTGATCGCCCGAGATACATAACTCTGGGCTGAGGTATCTTCCCAAGCTGATAAAATACTCTGTCGAATATCGGCTGCGATTTTGGAGACGGAGCCTGTTGCGCCTTCCTCTACCAAGGAAAACAGGTCCAGTGCGCGGTCTCTCAGCTCGATAGCCGCCAAATCAAGCTTTCTGTTGTCCTCATCGAGGGCTTCGAAGGAACTGTCCCTGTATACAAAAGCGAGAAGGTCATCGAGGCCGTATACAATCCAGTCGCTGTTGTGCTTACCATGGAAGCCATCCAGGTGGCCCCATTCGACATCGAATCCGTGCAGAGGAGCTTCAAAGTCTCGGAAGTAGGTGAGCGCGTGGTCGCCGAAGAACGAGTTGGAGTGGGCGCGCCGCAGTATTTCGGCCCTTGCTCGAATGTCGGCGCGGGACTCGAACGCTGATTTGAATTCTGCCAATATGGTCAGCGACCTAGCTTCCAGCTGACGGAGCTCGGCCGCAATCGACTCGGATAACATTCGTGCAGTTTATCAAAGATCGACAGTATCGACGAGCAAATCGCACAGAAACGAGTATGTGAAGTCCTGGACCAAACGCACGAACCAGACTTTGAGGATGACTAAACCCAAACTCCCGCCGCGCATCAAAGTCTTTCGCACCACCATCGGTTTCACCGATTGGGTGGTCGCCACGTCCAGCCAACAAGCCGCGCTCGAAGCCTGGGACGTCACACAAAATCTCTTCGCCACCGGCGAAGCCGCCATCACCGAAGACCCCGCCGCCATCAAGCTGGCGCTCGCCAATATCGGCAAAGCCGTGCCTTTGCCGAAACCGCGCGGCAAAGCCGCAAAGAAAAAGCGCTAACGACCATATCCAATCCCGGCCGCTTCTTCGAGAACGCGCTGTCGGTTGCCGGCGGTAACGCTCCCCGGCCGACTCCCGCGGAAGCGGGGGGAGGGCCGGGGTCTATGGTAGGACATCTCGTCTCTTTCGCAGCTAGCCTCTCCAATGGACCCCGGATCGGCGCTCGCGTTTCGCGAGCTTGTCCGGGGAGCGTGTAATGCGGTCTCCTAGGAGTTGGGAGATGAGACTTGCCCAGTGCTTCAAAGAAACTGTGCAAGCGAAGAAGCATTGAGCGCGCTCAGCCAATAAGCACGAACGACGGTCGCGCCAGCATCAGCCAGATGATCGCAAGCACCGCAGCGAACGCCGGCACGCCGCACGCAAGCCAAGCGCGGAACAAGGCGAAATACGCCGTCGGCAGCGGCGCGCCGGTTTGCGCCGCCGCTTCGGCCAAGCGCCGCATGCGGCTTTGCATCCACACCACCGGCAGCCAGAACGCGCCCGTCGCCACGTACAGCACCAGTGCAAGCTGCAACCAGCCTTCGCTCCAGCGCCAGCCCAGTGCGTTCGCCAGCAACGCGCCGGTGATCGGCTGTACTGCGACAGCGGAAGCAGTGAACGCCCAGTCGGCGATCACCACGATGCGCGCGGTATGGGCAATGAGCGCCGGCTCGCGCGTGCGATGCGCCATCAGCATGAAGAATGCGATTCCGGCGCCCGTGCCCAAGAGCACGCAAGCGCCGATCACGTGCGCCCAGCGCAGCCAAACGATCGAATCCATGCCGGACGCTTTGTCTCATATTTTGCTCCCTCGAACACACCTAGAATTTGATGCATGCGTTGGAAGGCCGTCGCCGCGCCCGATCTTGCGCAGGATCTCATCCTGTTCGACGGCGACTGCGTCGCCTGTTCGCGTTCGGCCCGCTTCGTGCATGAGCGCGACATTGCGCGGCGCTTTCGTTTTGTCGCAATCCAATCGCCTTACGGGCGCTCGCTCGCGGCGCGGTTTGGCATCGACCCGGGCGCGCCCGAAACCAAC
>JAFEDV010000228.1 GCA_018241475.1 Pseudomonadota bacterium
CGAAGCGCAGCGAAACGGCATCACCATCGCGCAATCGGTGCTCTACAATCGCACCGATGCGGATGCGACGGCAGGCGCCCGCTCGCTTGCGACGGCGCTGCAAGCTTCACCGGCGCAGGCCGTGCTGATCGCCGACGGCGGTTCGCCGCTGCGCGCGGTGAGCGTGGCCCTGGTGCAAGGCGGCATCGATCCGCAACACGTGAAGTTCATGGGCACCAGCGCGTGGCTCGGCGACGCCATGCGCGAGCCGACGCTTGCCGGGGGCTGGTACGTCTCGCCCGACCCCGGCGCGCGCACCGATTTCGACGCGCGCTATCAATCCGTATTCAGTGCGCAGCCTGCCCGGCTGGCAAGCCTTGGATACGACGCGGTGGCGCTCGCAACGCTGCTGGCGCACAATGGCGGGCCGCAGGCCTTTACACGCGGCGCCATCGAGAACCGCGAGGGCTTCGCCGGCTCGGATGGCCTTTTCCGCTTCGACTCGGATGGGTCGATCGAGCGCGGGCTGGCGATCATGGAAGTGCACGCCAACGACGTCAGCGTGCTCGATCCCGCGCCGCGCCGCTTCGCCAACGCCAGCGGCTAGGCAAGCTCCGCTGCGATCTTGTCGGCGAGCACACGCCCGCGCGGCGTGAGGCGCAGGCGCGTGGCGTCGGCGACGATAAGGCCCTGCTCCGCAAGCCAGCCAAGCGCATCGCGATTCAAGGTGTGGCCGCGCAAGCGCTCAAGTGAGGCGATGTCGAGGCCCTCCTCGATGCGGATGCCCATGACCAGCATCTCGTCGGCTTGTTCTTCGCTGGCGAGCTCAAGCTCGCTCACCCAACCGACGCCGTGTTCGCTGACAGCGTCGATGTAGTCGCCCGGCCGGCGCTGCGCTTCCAGCGCGAAGCGCTTGCCGTCGACATTCATGCGGCCGTGCGCGCCGGGACCGACGCCGGCCCATTCGCCGCTTCGCCAGTAGGTGAGATTGTGCTGCGCGCGCGCGCCGGGGCCGCGCGCGTGGTTGGAGATTTCGTAGGCTGGGAATCCGGCGGCGTCGCACACCTCCTGCGTAGTCTCGTAGAGCGAAGCGGCGGCATCGGGATCCGGCGGCGTGAGCTGCCCGCGCGAGACGCGGCGCTCGAAGGCGGTGCCGGCTTCGATGGTGAGCTGGTAGAGCGAAGCGTGTTCGATCGGCAGCGCCAGCGCGCGCTGCAATTCCTCGCGCCAAGCCGGCAAGCTCTGGCCTTGGCGGGCGTAGATGAGGTCGAGCGACACGCGCGCGCCGGTCGCGGCGGCGGCTTCGATCGCCCGGATCGCAGCAGCCGCGTCATGCTTGCGACCGAGCGCTTTCAGGGCCGCGTCATCGAACGCCTGGGCGCCGACCGAGAAACGATTGACGCCGGCGGCTGCTTGCTCCTCGAACAGTGCAGCGTCTTCGGGGTTGGCCTCCAGCGTGATTTCGCAATCGGCGGCGAGCACGAAGGCTTGCGAAGCGGCGTCGATCAGGCGTGCGAGTTCGGCGCCGCGCAACAGCGATGGCGTGCCGCCGCCGAAGAACAGACTGTTCGCCGAGCGCCTGCCGAAGCGCTCGGCGTGGCCGGCGAGATCGGCTTCGATGGCGGCGATCAGCGGCGCATTCTCGGCGCCGCGCGCGCGATAGACGTTGAAGTCGCAATAAGGGCAGATGGCGGCGCAATACGGCCAGTGCACATAGATGCCGAAGCCGCTCATCGAAGCGCTGCAAGCAATTTCGCGAAGGCGCGAGCGCGATGGGTCAGCGGAAGTTTTTCGTCAGGCGTCATTTCGGCGAATGTTTTCGTGTGGCCATCCGGCACGAAGATCGGATCGTAGCCGAAGCCCTTGTCGCCGCGCGGCGGGCGCACCACATGGCCGGGCGCTTCGCCCTCGAAGCTTTCGACCGCGCCATTGGGCTGCGCGAGCGCGAGCACGCACACGAAGCGGGCGCGATGGTCGCTCGCGCCCCTCTTCTCCAGTTCGCGCCAGACGCGGGCCATCGCGACATTGAAGTCGCCGCCCGGCCCGGCCCAGCGCGCAGAATAAACGCCAGGCGCGCGCTCAAGCGCGAAGACTTCAAGACCGGAGTCATCGGCGAGGGCGGGCAAACCTGAAGCATCGGCGGCGGCGCGCGCCTTCAATTCGGCGTTGCCGACGAAGGTGGCCTCGGTCTCCTCTGGCTCAGCCAGGTTGAGAGCTGCCGCGGAAATCGCCTCAACCCCGAACGGGGCCAGCAATTCGCCGATTTCGCGGACTTTCCCGGCATTGTGACTGGCGACGACGATGCGGCCGGAGAGTTTTGGCATGGGCTTTCGCGTGATGCTTGTTTGACGGGGATGGGTCCGGTCTATATCGTTTTTCAATAAAGTCCGGCTAGGTTGACGGCTGGATAGTGCGGATATGGCCATGCGCGCGCTCGGCAAAGGCTCCATCGCTGAGATCATTCGGGTCGGTCTGGTGATTGCGTGGATCGTCCTCTGGGTGGCGGCGGCAGCGCTCGTGGCCATGGCCGTCGCCTACGCGCTGCATCTCGGCGGCATCGTCGATTTCGGGAAGATGTTTGGTCCGGACGCTCGCATCCGCATCGATGAAAACGTGGTGGTGAGCCCCATCACGACGCCGAGTTGGCCGGTGGTCGTGCCTGCATTCCTCATCGGCGCGGTGGTCGTCAGCGGCGGCATGATGATCGTCTGGCGCCTGCGCAAGCTGTTCGACAGCTTCTGCTCCGGCGAGCCGTTCGCACAGGAAAACGCAGCCCATTTGCGCGCCATCTGGATGACCATGATCGGCATCGAGATGGCCCGCTATCTGCTGTTGGCGCTGACAGGGTTCCTGCTTCTCCACTTCGGCGGACCGCTGGCGCAGAGCACGCAGATTAGATTGAGCGTCAATCTCAGCACCTGGGCGTCGATCCTCATTCTGGTGGTGCTGGCCGAGGTGTTCCGCGAAGGCGCGCGCATGAAGGCGGAACAGGAGCTGACGATCTGATGGCGATCCGCGTCACCCTCGATCGCATCCTGCTTGACCGGCGTATGTCGCTGACCGATTTGAGCGAGCGCGTCGGCGTGACGCTGGCGAATCTATCGATCCTGAAAACCGGCAAAGCCAAGGCGATCCGCTTCTCGACTTTGAACGCGCTCTGCCGCGTGTTGAATTGCCAGCCGGGCGACATCCTGACCTATATGCCGTCGGCCGCCGATGAGGCGGAGGAAGCGGAGACGGAGGCTGTGGAGTAGCCGCGATCCTGGCAAATTCGGGCGTCAGTGCTAATATCTTGCTCATGACGAAAACCGTTACGATTTCAGACGAGCTTGCCGCCGCCGTTGAAGAGCATCGCCGAGCGGAAGGTGAGGCCACTTTCGACGCCGCTGCGGAAACGCTCATCGCGCGCGGTCTTTCGGCGGAAATTGACGACATGCCGGGCTGGACAGTCGATGAGCTGCGCGCGGCGATAGAGGAAGGCCGCAAAGGTCCGGCCACTCCCTGGAATGCGGCTGAGGTTCGGGCCGAGGTGCTGCGTCGTTATGCAGCTCGCAAAGCACGCTGAGCCTTGTCCACGCCGGTCGTCCGCACTGAAGGGTTCGACCGCGACCTCTCCGAAGCTTACGCCTATCTCGCTTCTAGAAGCACCTCCGCCGGCGAGCGCTTCTTGGATGCGGTCGACGCTGTTGCAATGTTGCTTGCGGAGTATCCGGAGATTGGGCGGGTGCGCTTCGACATCGATTCGGTCGTCCGCAGCTTTCGTGTCCGCGGCTTTCGCCACACAGTCTTCTATGACTACGCGGACGAGACAGTAGTTCTGGTTCGTCTGCTGCATGGCAGGCAAGACCCGAGCTCGCAGAGTTTCGACCGCTAGGCTTGTGCGCCAGATTAGCTAGTTTCCGCGCTTGCTGGCGATGTAGCCATCGATCGCATTCGCCAGCACCGTGAGCGGGATGCCGCCGGTCTGCACGATGGCGTCGTTGAAATCGCGCAAGTCGAAACGAGCGCCGAGTTCCTGCTGCGCATGCGCCCGCAGACGCAGGATTTCGGTATGGCCGACTTTGTAGCCGCAGGCTTGGCCTGGCGTTGAGACATAGCGATCGATTTCGCTTTGCGCGGCGCCGGCGGCGCGGCCGGTTTGATCGATAAGCGATTGGATCGCCTTTTCGCGCGACCATTGCTTGGCATGCAGACCGGTGTCGACGACCAGCCGCGCGGCGCGGAAGCGCTGCGCTTGCAGATAGCCCAGGCGGCCCCACGGATCGCCGTCATAGTAGCCGAGTTCGTCGACGAGCTGCTCGGCGTAGAGCGCCCAGCCTTCGACAAAGGCGTTGAAACCCATCAGCGACATGATCAGCGGGATTTCGCTGTGGTGCTCGGCGAGATAAGCGCCCTGCCAAGCGTGGCCCGGGATGGTTTCGTGCGCGGTAAGCGTCGGCAGCGTCCAGATCGGCCAGAGCGCGGTGTCTTTGAGATTGATGTAGTAGATCGCCGGACGCGAGCCGTCGAGCGAAGCAAAGTTCATGTAGCCGAGACCGGCGCCGTTCTGGATGTTCACCGGCACTCGATGCACTTCCACCGGCGCGCGCAATTGCATGTGCGAGAGTCGCGCCAAGAGCGCCCGCCCCGCGGCGATCCGGCGGTCAAGATAGAGGATGATCTCGGCGCGGCCGGCGTCGGTATTGGGCTTCAGAAAGCGGCGATCGCGGGTCGCGGCGCTCATGCGTTCGCCGACACTGCCATGCGTCATGCCTTGGCGGCGTAGGATCTCGTCCATGCGCGCGTCGATGGCGCGGCCCTGCTCCAGGCCCATATTGTGGATCTCGTCGGCGGTAAGATTGGTCGAGGTGCCGACGCGCAAGAGCCACGAATAATAGGCGTCGCCGTGCGGCAGCTTCCAAACGCCGGCGTCATGGCTGGCGTGATCGGCGGCTTCGTTGAGCGCGGCGATTTGGCGCTCGACCGCAGGATAAACGCGGGACGCGACTATGCGCTGGGCGCGCGCGGCCCAATCGCCGTCAATGTGTTTGTCGGCAGCGCGGCTCGCCAATGAGCGCGCCATGCCGGTTTCGGCCGCCGGCGTGGCGCGGAAGGCGCGCGCTTGGGTGAGCGTCGTGTCGAGGATGAAATCGGGCGCGATGACGCCTTGACCCATGTCGTAACGCACGCGCTCGGTTTCCTGATCGAGCTGGCGCGCGAAGGCATCGAGGCGCGCGAGATAGGCCTCGCAATCGGCGCGCGTCTCGATCTTGTGCTGCGAGTTGAGGAACTCGGGGATGCCGACGAGCGCCCCGGTTTGTTGGCTGACGACATAGGGCGTCGCGCTCTCGCCCATCGCGGACTTGAAGGTGTTGTCTCCATAGTGGAAGTCGCCGCCCTGGGCGCCCAGGCGGAGCGCGTACTGGACGGCTTCGTAACGAATGCGTTCCGGCGGGCTCAGGCCGGCTGGATCGACCGCCCACATGCGGCGCAGCATTGCGTAGCAAGAGCGCTGATCGGCGCCGAGCGAACTGCGCGAGACATCCGAGAGTTTGCTCTTCAACTCGGCGCGCGCGCCGCTGTCGAGGCCGAGACCGGTGGCGGTTTCCGGCGAGGCCTCGATCATCTCATCGGCGAAGGCGTTGAGGAGCGCGCCGAGCTGCGCGTCTTCTGCCCCCGCCTGCGCCTGCGCAAGGCCCGGCGCACCGGCCAGAGCGCCTGCGGCGGCGGCGGTCGCCATAAACGCGCGACGGGAAGCGTGCATCGGAATCCACCCCAATTCTTGAGCGCGGCCGGCGCCGCTTGGGCGCGGTTCTACCAGGGGGCGGCCGGCGAGCCAGGGGCATCGCGCGTGAGGCGCATTGTTTGGTCGCGCCCGGCGTTCGCTTCGTCGTTTAGCGCCGCGCGAGGTACGGGAGGAACACCTGCACGCCTATGATCACAGCGCCGATGACGCAGATCAGCACCGCGCCGGCGGCGATGTCCTTGGATTTCTGCACCGAGGCAATCGGGCGAGACCACGTCGCACAGATGCTCGAAGGCGGTGTTCACAGTTTCCGCGGTCCACACCAGCACGATGGCCGCGACGAGCCAGCGCCAATCATCGGCGCTGACATTGAGAGCAAAGCCCGCGGCGATGCCGGCGATCGTGGCAGTCAAGTGCAGCCATGCGTTGTGCTGCGTGCGCAGCATGTGCGCGACGCCGGCGAAAGCGAAGCTGAAGCTCTTGAGGCGCGCGGCGATCGAGAAGCGCATGCGCTTTAGCTGGTTGCCTTGCGCTGCGCTTCGAACAATTGCGCGCAGCCATGCTTGGCGAGACGCATCAGTTCGGCGAACTCAGTATCGCTGAAGGGGCGTTGTTCGCCGGTGGCTTGCAGTTCGATGATGCGGCCATCGCTCGAGAGCACGAAATTGGCGTCGGCCTCGGCGCTTGAGTCTTCGGCGTAGTCGAGATCGAGCACCGCAACGCCTTCGAACACGCCGCACGAGATCGCCGCAACCTGGCCGGTGACCGGATTCTCCTTCAGCACCTTTTCGTCGATCAGATACTTGCACGCTCGCGAGAGCGCGACCCAGGCGCCGGTGATGGCCGCGGTGCGGGTGCCGCCATCGGCCTGGATCACGTCGCAATCGCGCGTAATAGTGCGATCGCCGAGCGCTTTGATATCCCCCGCCGAGCGC
>JAFEDV010000229.1 GCA_018241475.1 Pseudomonadota bacterium
CATTCGCCTTCACACACTGGACCTTTCGAGTTTCTTTGTTCTCCTCGAAACTGCGGCGCCCATTCTCACGAACTTCTTCCGCATCACACTCAAACCACATCTCTTGAACTGAACGCTGTTGGATCCGTCAGCCTCCCGACAAGAGACCAGGCCAGTGTAAGCGCCTCTCCAATCGGTCGGATTGCAAAACGCGCTTTCGTTGATGGCAAAGGGATTTTTGGGCGAAAACTGTGGGATTGGACATGCGCCAATCCTCCATTCTCAACTCAGTCGCGGACGTCGCCCGCGACCGGACGCAGCTCCAGGATTGAAGCCTGTGCGTCGGCCCGCGCTCGAACGGCCACGAACAAGCGATCCAATTCAGGGACGAACAAGGCCGTGCGCGCGCCGCTCGCCGTGCCGACACGACCGACGTGGGCGAGCGTCGCATCCTGGCTGTCGAACACATCGACGGCGCCCGCGCCGCACGCGACGTAGATGCGATGGCGGCGCGCATCGAAGAAGGCGTCGTCGGAATCGCCGCACGTCGGCGCCGAAGCGAGAAGCGCGCCGGTGTTGCGGTCGAAGAGCGCAAGGCGCGCGGGCAGGCGGAAAACCGAGGCGAGATGCGTGCTTGCGGGATCGAGGGCAAGCGGGAAATTGTAGAACATGGACGGCAACGCCCAGGGGGTGACCCCGCCGGTATCGAGGGCGACAGCGGCAATGGCGTGCCGATCCGGGAGATTGACGAAAGCCAGACCCGTATCGCTGTCGATCTGAAAACTCTCGGGATGCGCCGGCAACGCGATCCGGGCGACGAGCGCGCGTGCGTCCACGTCGATGATCGCAAGCGCGCCATCGCCAAAGCCGACAATGGCCCGGCCGTTGCGCGGATCGATGCGGACGTTGTCGGCGTCGGCGCCGAGCCTGAGCGCTCCCACCGGTGCGAAGTCCCGCGTGTTGAAGAAATGCACGGCGCCATCGGCGCGATCGGCCACAATAAGAAGCGCGCCGCCGCGATCGAACGCGAGCCCCTGCGGCTCGCCCAGGCCGCTGATGCGGTGCGCGACGGCGCCGGCGCTCAAATCGACGATGTCGACGCTGCCGTTCTCAAGCTCGGCGATCGCCAGCAAGCGACGGTGGAGGTCGAACGCCAGATGGTCTATGCGCCCACGGACGTTGGCAAGCGCGATGGTCCGCTCCACCGCCAGTGCGGGCGGGTGCGTCTGCGCCTGGGCGCAACCGCAGAGCGACGCGACGGCCGCAAGCGCGAGCAGGAGAGGGCGTACGGCGATCATTCGCAGTTCCGGATTCAGCGCGGTGATACTGCGCCTGCTGGAACTCGAATTCGATCCCCGGCGTCCTCGAGTCCCTGGGGATCAGGCGACGCCGAGCCTGCCGCGTGCGCCGCCGCGCGGGTTGGTGCGTTCCTCGGGAGTGACGAATTCGGCGAGGTCTTCGGCTTCGTAGAAGGGGCGGATTTCCATTTCGCTTTTGCCGGCGGCGTGATTGGGGGCGCGCTTGGCCCAGGCGATCGCCGCGTCCATGTCCTTGACCTCCCAGATCGAGAAGCCGGCGATCACTTCCTTGCTCTCGGTGAACGGCCCGTCCGTGACGATGCGCTGGGCGCCGTCGAGGACGATGCGCTTGGCGGAGGCGTCGTTCTTGAGGCCGGCGGCGGCGACGAAGACGCCGGCCTGGACCAGCTCCTCGATGTAGCGGTCCATCGCCGCGAACGCCTCCAGCATTTCCGGCGTGGGGTTGCCGACCAACGGGGCGCCTTGGGTTGCCTTCGAGAACACCATCACGCGCATTGGGTTGGCTCCTGGCTGACCCGAGCTCATCGGTAAGACGAACCGGCTTGGGGTAGGCCGACTCACCCTACGGATTTTTTTGGCGAAAGGCCCGAGCGTGACGAGGACCGCAAGCCCCGCCAACCACCTGCCCTTCCCGTAGCTCTCCGTGCGTCATGCGCGCCTCGACCGAGGCACACATCCTTGCACCCGGCGCGACGACAAGCTTTGCCAGGTCATCGCGGTGAACGGTCCGCTGCAACGTTTTGCAACACGTCTGAAATGCGGCGCGACTACGAGACATCGTGTGAAAATCGAGTCACTCAGGAGCAACGCGTGCAGTCGAAAATCAGAACCCTGGCCCTTATTTTATCCCTCACTGCCTGTCAGACCACCCAACAGCACGCTGCGAGCGCACCGAGCGCGGTCGCGGTCACGGCAGACACCGAGGCGTACCTGATCGAGTCGGCGGCGACAGATTTCAGAACGCACGTCGGGGCCGACGGCGTCAGTTTCCGAAACGTGCACTCTGGGGTGACGCGTGCTGAAGGAGGGGGTCCGCCCATGAGCGCGCTATGCGGTGAGTTTCGCGCAAATGGTGACGCGACTCAGTGGAGGTCGTTCGCAATTGTGCGGATGCGCGACTACGAACTGTGGTTCGGTCCCAGCGCCTACTGCCGGAGCGCGACCCCCGCGCTGG
>JAFEDV010000022.1 GCA_018241475.1 Pseudomonadota bacterium
GGACCTCCGGCCGCATGCGAATCCACCAACGCATATGCATTTTGGGGATAGAGCGGAGACGGCGAGTGGCCGTAGTTGGGGCGAAAGCTGATGGGGTGGACGCCCCCCGACGGCATCGATGTGCCAAAGTGGAGGTGTTGAAACACCACTGAGGGAGGCGTCCGTGTCGCAGGTTATCACGATCGGTCTGGATATCGCCAAGAACGTTTTTCACGCGCATGGCGTCGATGAGCGCGGTGTGATGGTGTTCAGCCGCAAGCTGACGCGTGGCAAGCTGCTCGACTTCTTTACGAGCCAGCCTCAATGCACGGTAGCGCTTGAGGCCTGCGGCGGCGCGCATCATTGGGCGCGCGAGCTGCAGGCAATGGGTCATCACGTCAGACTGATCCCGCCGGCGTATGTGAAGCCATTTGTGAAGCGCAACAAGAACGATGCGATCGATGCTGAGGCGATCTGTGAGGCGGCGCAGCGGCCGGGCATGCGCTTCGTGGCGGTGAAGAGCGAGGCGCAGCAGGCCGCCGGGCTCGTGTTCCGCACGCGCGATCTGGTGGTGCGACAGCGCACTCAGCTGATTAACGCGATCCGGGGCCACCTGGCGGAATATGGTTGGGTCGCGCCGCGCGGGATGGCACACATGACGATGCTGGCGGATCTGCTTGAGGATGAGGCGATGGCGTTGACACTGCCGGCAGCGGCACGGCCGATGTTCAAGCTGATGGTCGACCTGCTCGGCGAGCTCGACAAGCAGATCTCCGTGCTCGACCGTGAGATCGCGCGGCGCGCCAAAGAAGATGAGGCGGCACGGCGGTTGATGACCATCCCGGGGATCGGCCCGATCGCAGCGACAGCGATCATCGCGCTTGCGCCGCCGATCGAGACGTTCGGCAAAGGTCGCGACTTCGCGGCCTGGCTCGGGCTCGCGCCGCGTCAGCACTCGACCGGCGGCAAGCAGCGGCTCGGCAGCATATCGAAGATGGGCGAACGCACGATCAGGCGGCTGCTCATCATCGGCGGCAGCTCGATGGTCCGCAGCGCCTGTCGCCACGGTGCGCCTGCCGGCTCGTGGCTGGAGCGCATGCTCGCGCGCAAACCGCGCATGCTCGTCTCGGTCGCGCTCGCCAACAAGATGGCGCGCATGGCCTGGGCGCTGTTGACGGAGAAGGAGGATTACAGAGCTCCGGCAGCGGTCGTGGCGTAACGCCGGGAACGAGGCCAGAGGCGTCGGGGACGTAGGCGGTCGAAGGAGGGTATGGCACAACGGTCGGCGAGACGGGGCCGGAAGAACCAGGGAATGGCAGAGCGCTAGCCAAGCGCGCAAAGCTGATGTGGTTCCGGTCCGCGAACTCCCATACTGGCCCGCAGCATATGGCGCTGCTCATCGAGGCCGGACAGATGACAGCATCCGACTACGTGCCAACACACCCCGATTTAGCGCTTGCATCCGAAGGGGCGTCCACAGATGCCGTTCAGCCCGTCACCGCGACTTTCAATTATGGCGTAGGTCGTGACGACCTAACGCATCAGTTGCGACATTCCGGACGACGAGGCGAGGCCCGGACAGCGGTCGGCAACCTGGGGCGGAAAATTCGTTACTTATCCGAATCGTCTCCTATAACCGGGCGAGCAGCGGGGTCGATCATATGGGGCAAGCCGTGACCAGCAGCCAAGGCAGGTTCGACGTGCTGTTCGCCGGCTGGCGGGGCGTGGCCATCGCGCTTTTTGCGAC
>JAFEDV010000230.1 GCA_018241475.1 Pseudomonadota bacterium
GCATCCGCCTGAGCTTCCGCCAACGGCTCGTCGGACCCGTCCTGCCGATCAGGCTCTTGGAAGAGGTTGCCCTCGGCAGGCTCATGGTCAGGCGCAGGCGTCTCACCCCCGCCAAGCGGACGCGGGCCAGAGGGGTCCTCCGGTCCGTTCGGATCGTCTTCGTCGGCCACCCCGGTTCAAACCCTCCGCGCCCGTCGTTAGCGCGATTCTGTCCGGCGATTGCCCGTGAAGGGCAGCGTGCGGACACCGTGTGGTAAACGCGCCGGACGAGGGAGCAGTTGCCTTTTTGTCGCCCGATTGTGGGCGGGGCGCGACCATTGCGCAACCGTGACAGGCGCCTCGTTTTCCTTGGCACGCCCGGTAGCCGCCGCCATATTGTGCGTACAGTTCCCCCGGCGTGGTCCGTGGGCGAAGGAGGAAACTGATGAGCGATTACCACCCGCAGGCTCGAGGCGTGCCTGCCGGTCGCGCCGATATGGCGGTCGACGCCGGGCTGCGAAGCTTCATGCTTGGGGTTTACAACAAGATGGGGCTCGGACTGCTTTTGTCGGCGGCGCTTGCCTACGCATCGGTGACGGTCGAACCGATCGCTCAATTCGTGTTCGGCACGCCGTTCATTTATGTGGTGCTCTTCGGACCGCTGGCGATCCTGTTGATTTCAAGCTTCGCACTGCGCAATCCGTCGCCCACCGCCGCAAATCTGATCTACTGGTCGGTCGTTTCCCTGCTTGGCATCAGCATGGGGACGATTCTTCTGACCTATGGGCGCACCCCTGACGGCATTCTCACCGTCGCCAAGGCTTTCCTGATCACGTCGGCGTCGTTCGGCGCGCTGAGCCTGTGGGGCTACACCACCAAGCGCGACCTGAGCGGCTTCGGCACGTTCCTGTTCATGGGGCTTGTCGGCATCATCATTGCGTCGCTGGTGAACCTGTTCATCGCCAGCTCGGCGCTGAGCTTTGCGATCTCGGTGATCGGGGTTCTGGTGTTTGCCGGGCTCACCGCCTACGACACGCAGGGCCTGAAGTACGCGTACTATCAACTCGGCGGCGACCAGCGCGGCATGGCGGTTGCGACGACGTTCGGCGCGCTTCGCCTCTACCTCGACTTCATCAACCTCTTCCTGTTCATCCTGCGTCTCATGGGCGGGCGCCGCTGAACGCAATCGGACGATGAGAAAGCAAGAAACGCCCCGGTTTCGGCCGGGGCGTTTTTTTGGGCGGATGTCAATCCGCCACCACTTGCATGCGCTTCGGTTCCAGCACGGCGAGCACGCGCGCAAGATCGTGCCCGCGTCGCAAGACCCTCCCGTCGATGGCCCTTACGCTATACTCGCCTTGCTTGCGCGAGCTCTCCGGTCGCTTTTCGATCTGATAGAGCGGCGCTTCACTGGTGCGGCGGTAGACGCTGAACAAAGCACAATCTGGAAGTGCGTCGAGTGCGTAATCACGCCACTCTCCGGCGGCGACCATGCGCCCATAAAAGCCAAAGAGACGATCAAGTTCCAGGCGTTCAAAAAACACAACGCGTGCGCTCATGCCTGTTGAACTCCTGTGGACAACGATATGCGCTCAATTCGCGACAGATTACAAATAGGCAGTGGACGCGTTTCGCCGCATTTTGAGCTTGCGTGCGCCCCATTGGGGCGCGACCTTAGTTGCGTGGCCGGTCGGAGAAAGGCTCACTGCGGGGTATCCATCAGCCCCCCCAGCCCCCCCCGTAGTGCGCTTCGACCGGTCACACTCGCTCTCGAAAAAGCCCGCGGCGATCGCGGGCTTTGTCATATCTGCCTCCGAAACGACCGCAAACCCGCGATTTTCATGGCGATGACCGCGTGGCGTTCGCGGCACACGGAGCGCCATTATCGAGGCGGTCGGCGCTTACGTATTCTAAACTGATTGCATCCTGGGTGTCGCAAGCGCAGCGCGAAAGAGCCGCAGGTGATTCGCGCGAGTCGCGACGATTTTGGGGATAACTAGCGGTGGCGTTTTCGCCAGAACCGCCTTAAGAGCCCGGCTTCGTTTTCTCGAGGCGCGAAATCCACATGCTGTTGCAGGTCGATGGCTTGCGGAAATCGTTTGGCCGGCGAGCTGCCGTCGACGGCATCGGCTTCTCGCTCGACGTTGGCGAAATCGTTGGCTTCCTAGGACCAAACGGCGCCGGCAAGACCACCACCATGCGCATGATTGCGGGCTATCTCGAGCCTGACGACGGCGTTGCCAAGATTTTCAACATCGACGTCGCCCAAGATCGGCGCCGCGCCCAGGAGCGCTTGGGATATCTGCCCGAAGGCGCCCCGCTCTATGGCGAGATGACGCCGTGGTCGTTCCTGCGCTTCATGGCCGAAGCGCGCGGCATGACGCGCGAAGCGGCGCGACACGCGGTGCGGCGCGCGGCGCAGGACGCTCGGCTGGGCGACACGATCGACCGGCCGATTGAAACGCTCTCCAAGGGTTACCGGCGACGCGTGGGTTTGGCGTCGGCCTTGCTGCATTCGCCGTTGCTTCTGATTCTGGACGAGCCGACAGACGGGCTTGATCCAAACCAGCGTCACGCGGTGCGCGACCTGATCCGCAAGCTCGGCGAAGAGCGCGGGCTCATCATCTCCACGCACAGCCTTGAAGAAGTGGACGCCGTCTGCACCCGCGCCATCATCATCGATCAGGGCCGGATCGTCGTCGATCAGACGCCGGCCCAGCTGCGAGAAAAGTACGGCAGTCTTGAGAAGGCCTTTGAGACGTTGACGCGCGGGGATGAGCGCCAATGAAGAAGCGCCCGGGCCTTGCCAGCATGGCGGCGATCTATCGTCGCGAGCTGCTCTCCTACCTGACCACGCCGACCGCCTACGTGTTCGTGGCGGTGTTTCTGTTCGCCATCGGTCTGTTCACGTTCCAGGTGGGCGGCTTTTTCGATCAGCGGCGGGCGGATCTTTCGGCCTTCTTCGCATTTCATCCTTGGCTGTTCATGGTCTTCCTGCCGGCGATCGCCATGCGACTGTGGGCGGAGGAGACGCGTTCGGGCGCCATTGAACTGCTGTTGACGCTGCCGGCGCCGACCTGGTCGCTGGTGCTGGGCAAATATCTCGCGGCGTGGACCGTCGCCGGCGCTGCGCTGGTGCTGACGTTTCCGCTTTGGATCACTGTCAACTTTCTCGGCTCGCCGGACAATGCGGCGATCTTCACCGCCTATCTGAGCAGCTTCCTGATGGCGGGCGCATACATCGCGATCGGTTCGGCGATGTCGGCGCTGACGCCAGCGCAGGTGGTGGCGTTCGTGCTGGCGGTGCTGGCCTCGTTCGTGCTGACGGCGCTGGGACTTCCGCTCGTTTCGGACTTCTTTGCAGGCGTTGTCGGCGGCGGCGTGGCGGAGACGATCTCGCGTTTCTCCATTCTCTATCATTTCGACGCCGCTCAGCGCGGCGTCGTGGACTTCCGGTCGGTGTTCTACTTTGCGACGCTGATTGCGCTTTGCCTTGGCTTCACCGCCGTATCCGTCGACGCACGGCGGGGAGGCTAAGCCCATGAGCGCACGCCGTTTCGCCCTGTTCGCCGCATTGGCCTTCCTGTTGATGTTCGTGGCCGCGAACGTCATCGGAAATTCATGGCTGCGCACGTGGCGGCTCGATTTGACGCAAAATCATCTCTATTCGCTGTCGCCCGGCACGCAGACGACGCTTGATCATCTCAGCGACAGTATGGAGCTTACGCTCTACTATTCGCGCGATGCCGCCGCGCGTGCGCCACAGGTGCAAGCCTATGCGGGTCGCGTACGCGAGATGCTGCAGACGTTTGCGGCGCATTCGCACGGGCAGGTCCGCTTCACGGAGGTGAATGTTCGCCCGTTCACGGAGGAGGAGGACGCGGCGCAACAGGCGGGCATCCAGCCGGTGCGCGCAGACGAGAATTCCGATCCGATCTATTTTGGTCTGACCGGCGCCAACGCCATCGACGACAAGCGCACCATCCCGTTCTTCGATCCCGCGCGGGAACCGTTTCTCGAATACGAAGTAACGCGGCTGATCTTCGAGCTGGAGCATCCGGATCGCACCCGCGTCGCGCTGATCACCTCGCTGCCGATTGATCCCGCGACCGCCGCCAACGCACAAGGTGCGGCAACGGGACAATCTGCGTTCGCGACGGAAATGGGTCGGCTCTTCGACGTGCAGAAGCTGCCGCAGAACTTCACGGCGATTCCCGAAGCGGACGTGCTGGTCGTCATCCAGCCGTGGGCGCTTTCGCCGGCTCAGCTTTACGCCGTGGATCAGTTTATCCTGCGCAAGGGGCGCGCCTTCATCGCCCTCGATCCGGCGTCGATGGTCGCAGCGCAGGCGAGCGCGAGCTTCAATCCGATGTCTGCACCGACGCAAGGAGCTGTGACCTCGTCGCTCGAGCCGCTTCTCTCGCGCTGGGGTGTGGCGATGTCATCCGACGTGGTGATGGATCTGGAGGGTGCGCTGCCGGTGCAGGCGCAGGGGCCAAACGGGCAGACGACGCAGGTTCCCCAGCCGCTCTTCTTTGCAGTTCCCGCCGCGCAGCTCGATCGGGAAGACTTGATGACTGCAGCTTTGACGCGCGGCATCAATTTTGGGCTGTCCGGTTCGTTGAACATAAGCCCGCGCGATGGACTGCAGTCCCACCCGCTGGCGCGCACCAGCGGTCGGACGATGCACATGCCGATCCAACAGGCGCTCATGCGCCCGTCGCCGTACGAAATCCTGCGCGATTGGCAGCCCGACGGCCGCGTCGAGACGATCGCGGCGCGCTTGTCGGGCACACTTCAGACGGCCTATCCAAGCGGTCCTCCAGAGGGCGGCGACGCCCTGGCGGCTCCGCGCCTTGCGCGCTCCGTGCGTCCGGCGGAGCTCGTCGTTGTGGCTGACACTGACTTTCTCGCCGACGATTTCTACGTCGATCCGCAAAGCGGCGCCGCGGCGGCGGACAACGCTTCGTTTGCGCTGAACGCCATCGATGTGCTGGGCGGCTCGGACGCACTGGTGTCGCTGCGTTCGCGGGCGCCGTCGATCCGGCGCATGACGTTGATCGACAATATGGAGCGCGAGGCCCAGCGCCTGATCCAGCAGCGGCAGGAGCAGTTGCAGGGCGAACTGGAGGATACTCAGCAGAGGTTGGCGCACCTGCAGGCCCGCGGCCGCGGATCGGGCTTCTTCAGCGGCAATCTTGGCGCCGAGCTGACCCCGGAAGAGAACGCAGAGATCGAACGGTTCCGCGCGCAAGTCGTTGACGTGCGCAGCCAGCTGCGCGGCGTCGAGCGGGATCTGCGCAGCGGGGTCAATTCGCTGGAGGCATGGATCGTGTTCGTCAACGTGTGGCTGATGCCGATCCTGGTGGCGGGCATCGGCCTTGTCCTCTTCTGGCGAAGGCAGCGGCGCGCTCAAGGAGCGAGGCGATGACGACCGAGTTGGCTGAACGCCGCAAGGGCCAAGTGTTGACTCTTTTCGTCGCCGCCGCCGCTCTCGTCGCCGTGGCGGCAGTCACAGTGGGGATCGAGACACGCGCTTCGCGACCGGATTTGGCGTCAGGCTTCGTGGCGCCCGGCCTGCATGACACGATCGGCACGGGCCGGCGTATTATCATCACCAGCTCGGACGCAAGCTATCGCATTGAACGCGCGCAGCATGGCAACGAAAGCATCTGGGTGATGCGGGACCGCGGCGATTATCCGGTGCTGAGCGGACGCCTGGCGCAGCTCACGCAGGGCTTGGAGCAATTGCGGTTCACCCGCCGGATGACCACCGATCCAGCGAAGTTCGATCGGCTGGGCGTGGGCGATCCACGTCACGGCGGCCATGGCGTGCTGGTGCAAATCGAGGACGGACGCGGCGCGTTGCTGGTGAACCTGATCCTCGGAACGGTGCCCACCGCCGGGCAGAATGTCGTCTATGTGCGCAAGCCGGGTGAAAACCAGACATGGGCGGCGCAAGGGCCGCTGCCGCCCCTCCGCGACGTGGCGTCGTGGCTCAATTTGCGACCGCTGGATTTGCCGGTGGAACGACTCGCCCATGTCGAAATCACGCCGCAGCAGGGTCGCGCGTACATTCTGGATCGCGGTTCGGATGCAGCATGGCGCCTGACCTCGCCCGCACTGGCGACGCCGACGCAATCGAACGTCGCTACGGCGGCTGAGGAAATCACCCAGCTGACGCCGGTGGATGTGCAGCCAGCGCCGGCAATCCAAGGAACGGCGGTGGCGCACATCCGCGCGATCACCGCGGACGGCGTCGCTATCGACGGCGAACTGATCCCAAGCGATGACAAAACCTGGCTGAAGCTCGTAGCTCGCGCGCAGACGCGGGGCAATTCCGCCCAAGAAGCCGCCGCTCTCGCGATCAACGATCGTGCGTCGGCATGGGCGTACGCATTGAGCGAAGTTCAGGCGAATGCCCTCGTGCCGCCGTTGTCGACGATCGCGCCCAGTGCAGCCCCCGCGCCCGCGCGCGCGGCCGCATCAGCCCCCGCGCCCACGCCTACGACAACGCCATAGACGGCGTCAGTAGATTTGACGCAACGGATAGCGCAGCGGCCGGGAGGTGTAGGCGGCGGCGAGGATCTGTCCTGGTCCGGACCGTTGCACCAGCACTGCGCATTCCGGCGTACAATGGTCGCGCTCGAACCACGTCGCCTCGCCGTTCCAGGTGTCGATGCGCCAGATGTTATCAACGAGATTATAGTGCGAGATGCTGCGGTTGACGTTCACGCCGCTGCCCACAACGACGATGACTGGGCCGGGGTCAAAGGCGATGAGCCAGATGTCGGCGCCGGCGCCGCGTGCATTGGCCGACAGTGAGACGCGCACGCGATCGTTGCGCAGGCGGGTAATCGCGACCTCCGGAGCGCCTTCAGGACGCGGGTCGTTGCGGGTGTCGTTGAGCGCCGCTCGTGCGTCGTCCCAATCGGATGCGCTGGTTTGGCGGACGCCATTGAAGATCAGCTGCGGCGTGAACCGTCCGCGCACGCGCAACACATTGGAGTAGCCTTGCTGGCGATCGCTGTAGGCGGGGCGCGCAAGAGTGTCGCGCCAGCCGAGATAGTCCCAGATGCCGACTGGGAAAGTGAGCGCAAGCACGCCCGGCTCACGCGAAAACATGCCTACGAGCCGGTTGGCGCGCGGGCACTGAACGCACCCCTGGCTGGTGTAAAGTTCGAGCACCACTTGGGGATGCTCGCCGGTCGGCGACGTCTGTGCGCTCGCCGGCACGGACAGCGCCGCCAAGCCGAGAAGCACGGCGACGAAAGCGCGAAAAATCATGCTGGGGAACATGGCCAAACGCCGCCGCCGGTTCGAATCAAACCGGCGTGACGGCGCCACGAATTCTCAGCCGGCCATTCAGGCAGAGCTGGCCAGCCCCCGCAAGACATAGTGAAGAATACCGCCGTTTCTGAAGTACAGAACCTCATTTTCCGTGTCGATCCGGCATAGGACCTCGACGTCGTCGACATGGCCGTTGTTGCGACCGATGCGCAGATTCACGCGCTGTCGAGGCGTCAGCTCGCCCACGCCGGTGATGGACACCGTTTCAGCGCCGGTGAGCTGCAGCTGTTGCCAGTTCACCCCGTCGATGAATTGCAGCGGCAGCACGCCCATGCCGATCAAATTCGAGCGGTGAATGCGCTCGAAGCTCTCCGCGATCACAGCCCGGACTCCTAAGAGGCGGGCGCCTGTGGCAGCCCAATCGCGCGAGGAGCCGGTACCGTATTCCTTGCCGGCGAAAACGACCAGTTCGTTGCCCTCGGCTTGATAACGCATCGCCGCGTCGTAGATGAACATGCGTTCGCCCGAGGGGTGGTGGATGGTGAAGCCGCCCTCGACAATCGAGCCGTCAGGATTGGTAACCATCGCGTTCTTTATGCGAATGTTGGCGAAGGTGCCGCGCATCATGACCTGGTGATTGCCGCGCCGGGCCCCGTACGAGTTGAACTCGCTCTGTGGCACTTGGTGTTCGGTCAGATAGGCGCCGGCGGGCGAGGCCTTCTTGATAGAGCCGGCCGGACTTATGTGGTCGGTGGTGATGGAGTCGCCGAAGAGGGCGAGGATGCGCGCTTTGTCGACGTCCTTGAGCGGCGCAGGCTCGAGCGTCATGCCTTCGAAGTAAGGCGGGTTCTGCACATAGGTTGAGCCCATATCCCATTTGTAGGTGCGACCGCCGCTAACCTGGATGGCGCGCCATCTATCGTCGCCGCGGAAAACGTCGGCATAGCGGCTGGCGAACATTTGCGGCGTGACGGCCGCGCGCACCGTCGCTTCGATTTCCTGGTTCGACGGCCAGATGTCGCGGAGATAGATCGGTTTGCCGTCATCGCCTGTTCCCAGCGGATCGCTTTCGAGATTGACGTAAATGG
The DNA here is from genome assembly GCA_018241475.1 of Pseudomonadota bacterium. GTDB lineage: Bacteria > Pseudomonadota > Alphaproteobacteria > Caulobacterales > Aquidulcibacteraceae > Vitreimonas. The sequence goes on from JAFEDV010000230.1 coordinate 8,358, forward strand.
ACCCGGCGAGCGCGTAGGCCACCACCAGGGGTGGCGAGGCGAGATAGTTCGCGCGCACATCCTGGTGTACGCGGCCTTCGAAGTGGCGGTTGCCGGAGAGCACGGAAGCGACGACC
>JAFEDV010000231.1 GCA_018241475.1 Pseudomonadota bacterium
ATGCGGCGCGATGCGCGCCCACTGCGCGTCGCTCAGCCAGAACAGATTTTTGCGCACGATGACCTCTCCACAAATCGGCCATCGCATTGTTCGCGCAAATTATTTAATGAGTTTTGACCCTAGTACCTATAATGATCCGGCTTGAACGGCCCAGCTTGCGGCACGCCGATATAATCGGCTTGCTCCTTGCTCATCTTGGTAAGCTTCACGCCGAGCTTGTCGAGGTGGAGCGAGGCGACCTTCTCATCGAGGTGCTTCGGCAGCGTGTAGACCTTCTTTTCGTAGTTCTTGCCGTTGGTCCACAGCTCGATCTGCGCCAGCGTCTGGTTGGTGAACGATGCTGACATGACGAAGCTCGGGTGGCCGGTGGCGTTGCCCAAGTTCACGAGGCGGCCTTCGGAGAGGACGATGATCTTCTTGCCGTCCGGAAACTCCACGTGATGGACCTGATCCTTGATCTTGTCCCACTTATAGTTTCGCAAGGCGGCGATCTGTATCTCGCTGTCGAAGTGGCCGATGTTGGCGACAATGGCGTTGTTCTTCATCGCCCGCATGTGCTCGAGCGTCAGTACATCCTTATTGCCTGTCGCGGTGATGAAGATATCCGCGTGCGGCGCGGCGTCTTCCATGGTGACGACTTCGTAGCCCTCCATCGCCGCCTGCAGCGCGCAGATCGGATCGACCTCCGTGACCTGCACGCGCGCCCCGCCGTTGCGGAGCGAGGCGGCCGAGCCTTTGCCGACATCGCCATAGCCGGCGACGACAGCAACCTTGCCAGCCAGCATCACGTCGGTGCCGCGGCGGATGGCGTCCACCAATGACTCGCGGCAGCCATAAAGATTGTCGAACTTCGACTTGGTGACGCTGTCGTTGACGTTGATAGCCGGGAACGGCAGCTCGCCGCGCTGCGCCATTTGATAGAGGCGGTGCACGCCGGTGGTGGTTTCTTCCGAAACACCCCTCACGCTTTCGCGGATGCCCGAATAGAAGCCGGGCTTTTCCCTGCAATACTTCCTGATCGCGCCGAACAGCGCCTCTTCTTCCTCGTTGGAGTGGTGATCGAGGAAATCCTGATCCTTCTCCGCCTTGGGACCCAGCACGCACAGCAGGGTGGCGTCGCCGCCGTCGTCGAGGATCATGTTGGCGTACTGGCCGTTCGGCCATTGGAAGATGCGGTGGGTGTAGTCCCAGTATTCCGCCAGACTTTCGCCCTTCACCGCGAATACCGGCGTGCCTTTGGCGGCGATCGCCGCGGCGGCGTGGTCCTGGGTCGAGAAGATGTTGCACGAGGCCCAGCGCACTTCGGCGCCCAAGGCTTGCAATGTCTCGATCAGCACTGCCGTCTGAATGGTCATGTGCAGAGAGCCCGCAATGCGCGCGCCCTTGAGCGGCTGCTTGGGGCCATACTCCTTGCGCACAGCCATAAGGCCCGGCATTTCGGTTTCGGCGATTTCGATTTCCTTGCGGCCCCAGTCCGCCAGGCTCATGTCCTTAACGACGTAATCTGCGCTCATCGCGCGCCTCCTCTGCGAAAGCTCGCGAGCGTCGTTTCCAACTCTGGAAGCCCATCGAGCCTGGCGGCAAGGCCGTCGCAACGCTCCTCGGCGGGCGCGGGCGGCATAGCAAAGACGGCCGCCGCTGGCAACGTCTAGGGAATGACGCGCACGGTTTGGGTCGCCGGCACGTCCGAGCGCTCTTGAAGCACGCCGATCAGCTGCAACAGCAGCGTGATGACCTGGTGGGTGCGGTCCCGAGGTGCGTCGGCCCGCGTCGTGTCGGGGTATGAAACATAATAGCTCTGTCCGTCTTCGTGCTGGAAGACGATCCCGCTCGCATGGCCCTCAGAGGCGCGATGCACGACGAACAGCGCCTCCGGCTCGTCACTGGAACGGATCTTGACCATCAGCGGCGGCGAATTGTTGCGCCGCTGCTCGGCGCGCACCACTTCGCCCAGATAAAACAGCACGCCTTCGATCGATCGCACTGTCACGCGCGGCCGCGCCGCCGCGCGATCG
>JAFEDV010000232.1 GCA_018241475.1 Pseudomonadota bacterium
CGCCGCCAAGCCCAGTCGCCGCGCGGCGCGCAGTGGCGCGATGGAATTGGAGAACATCTTGTCGAAGAACTCCATCCCCAGCGCCCTCGCCACATTGTCGAAGCGCCGCCAGCGCTGGTAGCGCTCCAGCACCGAGACATCGCCCGGATCCAAGCCAACGCTCACGCCATCGGCGATGCATTCCGCTAAAGCCGCACAATCCTTCAGCCCCAGATTCAAGCCCTGCCCCGCCAGCGGATGAATGCCGTGCGCGCTATCGCCGGCCAGGCACACGCGCGCGTCGATCATCCGCTCCGCCAATTGCAGCGACAGCGGATAGCCGAAGCGCGGGCCCTCCAACGAAAGCGCACCGAGGAAATCGCCGAAGCGCAGCCTGAGCTCCGCCAGAAAATCCGCCTCCGGCATCTTCAGCAAGGCTTCCGCCGCCGCCCGCGGCTCGGCCCAGACAATATTCGAACGCTCGCCCTTCAGCGGCAAAATCGCAAACGGCCCGTTGGGCAAGAAATATTCGTGCGCCACGGCGCCGTGCGGCTTCTCGTGCTGAATGGTCGCGACAATCGCCGTCACCGGGTAGTTCCAACCGATGGTGCGAATGCCGACCGCTTCGCGCACGAACGAGCGCCGCCCGTCCGCGCCCACCAGCAATGGCGCACGCAATTTGTCGCCATTCGCCAGCGTCACCGTCGTGCTCGCCGCATCGCGCTCGATCGCGCTCACCGACATCGGCTGAATCATGCGGATCGAAGGGCGCGCCCTCACCGCGCCATCCAGCGCCATGCGCACATAACGCGCCTCGCACATCAGGCCCAAAGGTTCTTGGACCGCCGGCATCTTGCCGGCATCTTTTTCTTGCCGGCTGGAAGCCGGCGCTCCCAATTCCGCGTAATCGAAATGCAGATGCAGCGGCGACGGCCCGCGCCCCAGCTTGCCATCCGTCACCATGATTTCTTCGATCGGCTGTGCTGTTTGATCGAGCACCTCGCCAATGTCGAGCGCGCGCCACATCCGGTACGACGCAAACGCTATCGCAAAGGCGCGGCCATCGAACGCCGGCGCCAAAGTCTCGGCCGGTTTCGACGCATCGATCACCACTACCGATACGCCGGCCTGATCCAGCGCCAGCGCCAGCGTCTGTCCCACCAGGCCGCCGCCGCCGATGATTACGTCTGCATCGAAGTCGTTGCTCATGCAAAATAGGTAAGCCGGACTTGCCCCCGCGTCGATGCGACTGCGCCGCGCAAGCGAAAAGCAGCGGCGCCCAGTTTTTGTGCGCGATCACGCCAAAGCCCGCTTGTTGCAGCGCTTCACTTGCCCGCACCCGCGACGCTGCCGCTGATCACGGAAATTTTGCGGGGCTCGATATGCGCGATGATGTTTCAAGCACAGCGTCCCTTCTCCCTTGGGAGAGGGGCAGGGGTGAGGGGCGTGAAGCTGCCGCGTTACTGAAGAACGAAGCACTGGCGCGCACGCGGCTCCCACCGCGCGCGCATCTTCGCCCCTCCTCCCTACCCTCCTCCCAAGGGAGGAGGGTGCGCGCTGCATCGTTCATCGCGATCTTGCTCGCTCTCTTTTCCCCCAACGCCTTCGCGCAAACGCCGGCGCCGACACTCAACACCGGCGACACCGCCTGGATGCTGACCTCCACGGCTTTGGTGCTGCTGATGACCATTCCCGGTCTCGCGCTCTTCTACGGCGGCATGGTGCGCAAGAAGAACGTGGTCTCCACCGTCACGCAATCGTTCGCGATCACCTGCTTGGTCACAGTGCTCTGGATGATCGCCGGCTACTCGATCTCGTTCGCGACGGACGCGACAAACAACGCAATCTGGGGCGGTTTGAGCAAGTTCATGCTCGGCGGCGTCGGCGTGAATTCGCTCTCCACCACCATTCCCGAATTCGTTTTTATCACCTTCCAGATGACATTTGCGATCATCACGCCCGCCCTCATCTGCGGCGCCTATGCGGAGCGGATGAAGTTCTCGGCGATGTTTCTGTTCAATGCGCTGTGGCTGCTCGTCGTCTATTGCCCGATCGCGCACTGGGTGTGGGGCGGCGGCTTTTTGGCCAGCGCCGGCGTGCTCGATTTCGCCGGCGGCACGGTTGTCCACATCAATGCCGGCGTTGCCGGCCTGGTGTGTGCGCTGGTGCTCGGCAAGCGCGTCGGTTTCGGAACCGAAAACCTGGCCCCCCACAATGTCGTCTACACCATGATCGGCGCGTCGCTGCTGTGGGTCGGCTGGTTCGGCTTCAACGCCGGTTCCGCCGTAGCCTCGAACGGGCTTGCCGGCGCGGCCATGCTCAACACGCAGGTCGCCACCGCCATGGCGGCGGTGACGTGGATGCTCATCGAAGTCATCCATCGCCGCAAACCCACGCTGCTCGGCCTCGCCACCGGCGCGGTCGCCGGGCTCGTCGCCGTCACGCCCGCCTCCGGCTTCGTCAATCCCACCGGGGCGCTCACCGTCGGCTTGGCGGGCGGAGCGGCGGCTTATTTCGGCGCCGTGGTGTTGAAGCATTGGGGCAAATACGACGACAGCCTCGACGCCTTCGGCGTCCATGGCGTCGCCGGCATCGTCGGCGCCCTTCTGACCGGCGTGCTCGCCGATCCCGCCATCAATCCTGCGGGCCAAACCCACTCCCTCGCCGCCCAAGCGCTGGGCGTGGCGACGACAATCGCCTATTGCGCCGCCGCAACCTTCGCCATTCTGATGCTTCTGAAGCTCACCATCGGCCTCAAGGTCACGCGCGACAACGAACGCGAAGGGCTCGATCTCGTGCTGCACGGCGAGGTGGTGCAGTGAGGCTCGCGTAACCGCATTTTCGCCTTTGTGAACGCGGTTTTGGCGGTTGTCGCATGAATGCGCCGGTAACTCTGTTCTTACCAAAATCTTCACCGCTCGTTTACCGGCAGAGCCAAAAGTCGCGGCGCATTGGCGGCAGACGAAAGCGCGCGCATTAACCCATGACTGACGACGTTTACTCTTCGGGCGGACGAAATCCGCCGAGCGCGACCAGCGCCGCCGCCGGCCGCATTGCGCTCAAGCGCGCGACGCTTTCGGTGGGCGCGGCCATCGTCGGCGCCTACGGGCTTGGCGCGGTGCTGACCTATTCGCCGGAAGACCCGAGCCTCAACACCGCCTCCGACGGCCTCACCCACAACCTGTTCGGCGGCCCGGGCGCGACCTTCGCCGATCTCGTCATCCAGACTTTCGGCGCCGCCGCCCCGCTCGCCATGGGCGCGCTTCTGGCGGCCGGCGTCATGCGCATCGCCCGCAAGCAGCTGGTGGCGCGCATCATGCCGCGCCGCGTGCTGGTCAGCGTCATCGGCGTGCTCCTGCTCGGCGCCGCCGCCTCCACCGTGCCCACCCCGGAAGGCTGGCCGCTCGCCGCCGGCTTCGGCGGCCTCCTCGGCGACAGCATCTCAGGCTTCATCACTGGCGTCCTCAGCGGACCGGGCCTGCCGATGCCGCGCATCATCACCGGGCTGCTCTGCGCCATCGGCGGCGTGCTCGCGGTCGGCTGGTCCTTTCAGATCCGCGCCGAGGACGTGCGCCAGGCCGCCGGCGCCGCGCGCCGCGCCGCCACCGTCACCGCCGGCGGCGCCCAGCGCGCCATCGGCTATGTCGCCGAACGCACACGCCGGCCGGATGCCGAGGACGCGCCGCGCCCCGCTCTCGACGATCGCCGCGAGCGTGCGCCGAGCCCGCGTCCGCAGCCGCGCGCGCAGCGGCCGCTGCCGCCGACGCGCAGCGAGACCGACGCCTTCGCGCCGAAGAAGCGCGAGCCGCGCCCGGAGAAGAAGCAGCCGAAGCAGCACTCCACCTTCGCCTTCGGGCGCAGCTTCGAACTGCCCGACGCCGACCTGCTCGCCACTCCCAAACAACGCACCGCCCATACCGATGCGCAGACGCTGCACGCCATGAGCCGCCAGCTCGAGACCGTGCTGGCCGATTACGGCGTGCAGGGCGAAGTGCTCAGCGCGCGCCCCGGCCCCGTCGTCACCCTGTTCGAGTTCGAACCCGCCGCCGGCGTCAAATCCTCGCGCGTCATCGGTCTTGCCGACGACATCGCCCGTTCGATGAGCGCCACCGCCTGCCGCGTCGCCGTCATTCCCGGCCGCAACGCCATCGGCATCGAACTGCCGAACGGCAAGCGCGAAACGGTGTTCCTGCGTTCGCTGCTCAATTCGCCGTCCTTCGCCGGCACACAAGGCGATCTGCCGCTGGCGCTGGGCGAAACCATCGAAGGCGACCCCTTCGCGGCGGACTTGACCAAGATGCCCCACCTGCTCATCGCCGGCACCACCGGCTCGGGCAAGTCGGTCGGCATCAACGCCATGATCCTGTCGCTGCTCTATCGGCACACGCCCGATGAATGCCGCTTCATCATGATCGACCCCAAGATGCTGGAACTCAGCGTCTACGAGGGCATCCCGCACCTGCTGCATCCGGTCGTCACCGATCCCAAGAAAGCCGTGGTCGCGCTCAAATGGACCGTGCGCGAGATGGAGGACCGCTATCGGCGCATGTCCAAGCTCGGCGTGCGCAACATCTCCGGCTACAACGACCGCGTCAGCGAAGCGCTGGAGCGCGGCGAGCGCCTCGAGCGCACCGTGCATGCGGGCTTCGATCCCACCTCCGGCGAGCCGATCTACGAGACCCGCGAACTGCCGCTCGAGCCCATGCCCTACATCGTCGTCGTCATCGACGAGATGGCCGACCTGATGATCACCGCCGGCAAGGAAATCGAAGCCGCGGTGCAGCGTCTCGCGCAGATGGCGCGCGCGGCCGGCATTCACGTCATCATGGCCACGCAGCGCCCATCGGTCGACGTCATCACCGGCACCATCAAGGCCAACTTCCCGACCCGCATCTCCTACCAGGTCACCTCGAAGATCGACTCCCGCACCATCCTGGGCGAGCAAGGCGCCGAGCAATTGCTCGGCATGGGCGACCTCTTGTTCATGGCCGGCGGCGGGCGCATCCGGCGTCTGCACGGCCCCTTCGTCACCGACGCCGAAGTCGAGCGCGTCGTCGACATGCTGAAAGCACAAGGCGCGCCGCAATATCGTCAGGACGTCACCGAGGAGCCGAACGAAAACGGCGCCGACGACAATCCCGAACTGTTCGACGGCGAGGGCGGCGACGGCGAAATGCTGGAGCGCGCCATCGAGATCGTGCAGCGCGACCGCAAAGCCAGCACGAGCTACCTGCAGCGCCGCTTAAGCATTGGCTACAACCGCGCCGCCACGCTGATGGAGCTGATGGAAAAGAAGGGCATCATCTCGCCCGCCAACGCGGCCGGCAAACGCGATATCCTGATCGACGTGCTGGACGAGGATTAGGCGGCGAGCTTAAGCCGCTCGATCTCTCGCGCGAACTCAAAGCAGAGCTGCTCTGCCTCGTCCTTCGGCAGCCAATTGGCCATTTGCGGAAACACGGTCTGCCACATGCGCGTCTCGCGCTCGGACCACGGCATGGCTTCCGCCGAACGCGCTCGCTCCAGTAACGCCATCATCTTGCGACGCACCCGCTCTGGGTCGGGCGCGTAACTTTGAACTGGCATTTGCAGGCGATCGTCGCCTTCACCGAACAGGCTTTGCTGATCAGACCCGGCGGGATGGCCAAAATGGTTAGTCTTGTTCGTCATCCGGCTGCGCATCCTCGGCGGCAACGCCGAGCGCTTCGCGGGTGAGCGAATCAGCCAGCGTTGCGTCGAGAATCGTATCCGCTTCGCCGAAAAGGAAGAGCAGTTCGGCAATGCGCTGCGCAACGTCACGCATCTCCGGAATGAAATTCGGTCCGATCTCACCTTCACGCGCTGCTAGCCAACGCGGCAACACACGATAGCCGCTCACTGCAAACTCCCACACCTCTGTGGGAACATTGCTGATCCGCCCCGATCCATCCGCGCATAGCGCGAAGCCGTTATCCACAAGTTGTTCAATTGGCGCGAGCGGCCCTCGCGGCGCAGTGTCGGCGCGCGCGATCTGGCGGTAGGGCTCGGCCGGTGGACGCGCGAACGTTTCGACCGTGCGTATTTCCGCCCCGATCCGCGCAGCCTGTGCGAACACGTCTGGCGACGACGGGAAAGGCACGTGGGGAAACACGTCTTCGAGATCTTCCGCGAAGCGGCGCGTGTATGATCGCGCCGAGAGCAAGCACAGGATTGCGTCAAACACCTGGTCGGGCGTGACGGCGACGCCATAGGCGTCAGTCAGCGCGGCGACGAGTTCAGGCTTCAAATTGAGCGGCCGACTTTCCGGCCTACGATCATAAAGCGGGAACGAGTAGCCACCGCGACCGCTCCACAGGTCGTAGTCGGGCATCAGCGAATGAGCCATCACCGCGGGGCCGAGGCCGACTCCAAACCTGTGGGTGTAGAGGCCAACATTACCATTGCCCCACGCCGCTTGAAGCGCCGGCCTCAAAAAATCGCCGAAAGCCGGATGTCGGTAGCGGAACCTAACATCAAGCGGTCGAAACGCCGTACGTTTGACATACGCATCCTGGAAAGATTGGGCATGAGCCGCTGACGCGGTGCGATCTCTGGTTTCCTGGAACTCATCGCGCACGGAATCCAGAGGCTGAGAGTGAAACCGCCGGATACGGCGAACTAGTGTCTCGCGATCATGGTCATAGACAAAGGCGTTGCGCTTCGTTTGCATTCCGCCAACGTGGTAAGCAAACGCCTCGGGCAAGGCGATCCACTCCCCAGTTGAAAACGGTTTCGGCCTGAAGTCGTCCAAGTCACTCCTGTCCACCTCGATAGCGCCCGGCAGCACGCCTTCGGCAGACCCCTGCACCAGACGCGAGAGCTTTTCTGTTCGCGAGAATTGCCCGTGGCGCCAGCAATCGTAGTAGGTTACGAGCGCCTCGCGATCACCACGGGTCCCGTCCGCAATCGCCAACGTAATCGAAGTTCCGACCATGACGTTGAATACGCCTTCGTCATGCTCGACGTCGCCCCTGGGACCCCGCCTAACATCGCCGCGCAAGTCGATGACTTCGATCCGATCGAAACGACGTCGAAGCATTTGGCGCA